>JACQRY010000050.1 GCA_016206275.1 Nitrososphaerota archaeon | reverse complement strand
GGTTTTGTCCTTGCTTATTTGTGTAGGTGACTAACGATGGACAGTCTGGTTGCACTCTGTTTCAGCAGGACTCTGGCTTCTTGGGGCATTTTTCTTATGTCTTCGTTGGTGAGTCTGCTGAGAGTAATTATTTCGAAGCCGATGGTGTCGCCGTGTTTGTTGCGCTTGGCGACTAGGTTTTCGGTGACTGGTTCGGCGTGATCTTCGGTTGACGGGTCGCCGAGCCAGATGTCTAGGGTGTCGGTGTCGGGATTATAGTAGAGTGCCCTTGCTATTTCTCTCTCCATATTGTGTCTCCAACCATTTTCTTGGTCAGGTAGGCTGTGATTATGAAGCCGTCACCATTTAAGGATTTAACTACGGTGCAGCAAAGAAGCTTCTGCTCGAACTTCCCGTAGTAGAGGTGCACGGTCGGATCTCTCATGCTTTTCCTAACTTCGACCGGGTCGCTCAGGGAGCTTTTGACAGGTTCTTCCAGTCCCCGCATTGAGGGATGCTTGACGTTCACAATGTAGTCCCAGTACGACTTGTTGACTCTGATTCTCTTGTTGAGCTTGGAAACTACCTCAAAGAGCAGTTCTGAGGACACGGGTGTTGAAGGTCTTCCTGCTCGTAGTTAAGAATGCTTGTGGTTGCTGATTCCCGATTTCGGGGGGTTATATGGAGAGGGAATAGGGAGGGTCGATGTGGATTCAACTTTCAGATCTTTGTGGTGGGTTTAACTGGGTTTGGGGGTTCTGCTGATTCTTGGGTGTTTAGTGCCTGCGCGGATGTGAGATGTGTTCAGGGGGGCTATATGGATGGGGAAGAGGGGTTGTTGGGAGCCGAGGGGTGTCTGCTGTTTTGAGGTTGATTATGGGGGTAGGCGTGCAGAGGTGGATTGTCAGAGCCTCGATTTGTGTCCCCGTATTGGGAGTTACCTTGTGGGGTTGTGGACCAGTCGGTTCTTGATTTTGGTTGATGTTGAGGTGTCGTTGAAGTGTAATCACCGGGTGTATGGCCAATAGCCTTTGAGCCTTAGGGCTGATTCATCTAATGGGATTATTGGACGGTGGGTTGGTTGATCGGGTGGTCTGGTGAATACGTTAGAAATGGGAGGCGGGAATAGGGGGTGGAAAGGTTGATTGACCATTGGGGTTCTTATGCTGCTTATGCTTCAACTTCAAGATGTTGTTTCGGCGGACTACTCCAAGGTCTCGCGGGAGATTCAGAGGTTTATTCTCAACAAGGTTTCTGAAGCAGATGCGGCGGGCGTTGCAATCGGTTTAAGCGGAGGCGTGGACAAGAAAGGGTTCAGTCTTCATGAATGGTTTTGCTTGGAGAACAGCGTGTCCGAAGCCTAAGGGCTCCGGCTGGTTGATCCACCCTATGTTTGAATCCCTTATCTTCTTGTAGAACTCTTCTAACTGGTTGGCTTGGCTAGGGTTCTTTCCTAGCTGTGGTTCTTATTAGGCTTATGATTTCCTTTATGGTTGCTTGTTTTGAATGCTTTTGTAGACATCTGGTGGGAGCTCGATTTTGCTATGGCGATGGCTCTGTGTCAACGCTGGTAGATTTGGCTCCTATGCTTTACCTCCAATAGGATGATTGTCCTGTCTTCGTATGAAGGCTTGTATATGATTCTGTAGTCGCCTATCCTAAGCTTATTCAGTCCCCTCCACTTTCCTGCGAGTCTTTCGCCCAGCTCAGCGGGGTCTTTGCTCTGAGAGAGCTCTTTTATGGAATCTAGGAGGCGGGTCTTGGCTTCTGAGCTGAGATGCTTGAAGTCTCTTTCGAAGCTGGGGCGGACATCGATCTTCCAAGGCAAGGCTATAGGCTCTTAAGGTAGGGTTCAGCCTTTTCATAGGAGTGGAAGACCTTCCCCTTGGACTTCAGCCCTTCTCTTATCGTCTTCTGGGCCTCCCTGTCGAGAAGGATCTCTACTGTTGCGGCGATCTCCTTGCTGGGGGTGCCTTTCCTCGTCTCCTCAGCTATGAAGGTTACGATTTCTTCGACAAGGTTGTCGGTTATCTGAATGAGCTTAGAGACCATCGGCATTAATAGTGTAAGCCTACATATTTGAGGCTTCCGAGTCGTAAGGTCTGAGACATGGGATCATCCCAAATTTCTCTGCCAAGCGGTTTGAGCCGATGTTTGAGGTCGGATTCTTCTTTCTCAGTGTTGTGTGATGTTAGGGTTGTGTGTGGTGTAATTATCATGTGTGTTTCTAATCGAGGATGATGTTGTTCTCGGGTTGGATGGTTCTTCTGTTTTTGGATGGATCCTTGGCGGAGGGGTTGTCTGGTGTGACATTGGTCTTCGATGGTCGTTTCCCTCTGACCGCGAAATGGTGTGTTTGAGGATTGCGCCGGTGTAAGAGGTTTAGGCCTATGGGCAATATAGGCTCGGTCGTGGAGGGTCTTCATGGTCTGCTGTCGAAATGCTCCGGTGTGAATTTTTTCTAGGGGGGAGGTTCGAATAGATTGATGGGGTAACAGGGTGTTTGGTTGATTTGTCGCAAGGTTTGTTTGATTCGAGTGGTGTTTATGCATAGTGATTGGTTTTTCTGGTGCTTAGGATGATTCTTTTCCCGGGTGTTCTGTCTGTGGGTTGGTGTGTGCGCGGGTGTGGGACGTGTTTCAGGGGGGTATATGGATGGAGGCGGATGAGGGGAGTTGGAGGGCGTATTTCTTTGCCGCTTTCTTTAGGATCTTCTTTACGTCTATTTCTAGAAGGGTGTTAGCTTTTTGAACCACTTGTATCTCCTCTTCTTTCTCTTGGTGCTTATAGTGTGAGCTGTTGCTATATGTTATTCTAAGGGAGGGTTATCGCCTAATGCTCTGTTCGTCTGGGCTGGGTTAGTAGTTCCTTGGGTGACATTACTTTGAGGCTTGGGATTCGGGTGAAATGTTTTGTGTTCGATGTTACTAGGGGTTGTTCGTGGAGTTTGGCTATTGCGCCTATTAGTAGGTCGCGTATTTCGATGGCGAGCCCTTTTTTCTCTAGGGTGGCTGTGATCTCTGATGCGGATTTCGCTGCGTCTTTGTCGAAGGGTAGGCATGGGAGGTGGGTGAGGAGGGCTTCTGCTTCTGCTAGTCTGTCTTCGGGGTGAGGGGCTTTGCGGGCTCCTCGGTATATTTCGAATGCGGTTATGCTTGTTGTGCTGGCGCGTAGGGTTCCGGAGTTGATTTCGTGGAAGATCTGGTTTGCTTCTGGGGTTGGCCTTCGCTTTAGGTGGTCGATGATGACGGTGGTGTCTAGGATTGCTTGAGTTTCCATGTTCTCCAGAGCCTTCTTGCGTCGCTCATGAAGTCTTCTGTGTCTTCTATGTGTTGCCAGGCTCCTGCTAGTTTCTCTATGTCGGCGGTTTTTTGCATTACTATTCTTCCGTCGTCATATTTGACTAGGAGTTTTTCGCCGATCTCGATGCCTGTCTTCTTTCTGACTTGTTCTGGGATGGTGACTTGGAATTTTCTGGTCACTTTGACTACGTTGCTCATGGTAGTACTGTTGGTAGTACGTGGATAAAAGGCTTGTCGCTGCGGGATTTGGCTGAGCTGGGTGTTAGGGTTCTGTTGGTTGGGTTTGTTGGTGGATTGTTGGAGTGTTATTGTCGGCCATGGATATTGGATGGAAGCATGGTGTAACGGTGATTCTTTCTTTCAGTGGTGAGTGGGGTGGTTTGTTGGTTGCGCGGGTGTGGAATTTTTCTCAGGGGGGTATATGAATGGGGTAGAAGGCTTGTTGGGAGCCGGAGGGATGCCTGCTATGTCGAGGTTGATCATGGTAGTTTGTGGTATAGGGGGGTGGAAAGGTTGATTGGCCCTTGGGGTTCTTATGCTGCTTATGCTTCGACTCCGAGATGTTGT
>JACQRY010000048.1 GCA_016206275.1 Nitrososphaerota archaeon | reverse complement strand
ATCCTTAAGGAAAGGATCGACGAGGATCCTTTTCCCAGCGATCTGGTAGAGAAAGCATGAATGACCATACCAAGTAATCCGCATCAAGCAAATCCGCCAGAATTGCCCTGCTCAATCTGACCTATTAGCGTTTGCTCAACTACACTACTCCTCACAGCGCTATTAGCTCCACGATCTTCTGCTTCGCTTCCCGATCCACTACCTCGTGCAAAATATCCTGAGGGAAAAAAAGGCTCCTGAATACCCTCTGATCGACGCTTCGCGTGTTCAGGCCCGCTACAAACTTTTTGGCCCAATCTACGCCTACACGGTGGGGAAGCACGCTGTTATCTTGAAACGCATTGACGGACGAAGAGTCAAAATAATATTCCCTTGTAACCCTGCCAGCCCCCAAGATTAACCCCGCCTTTGAAGCCACCACCATATGCCCCATCTTCACCTCTCTTACCAACTCCCATAGCTGAGCTGAAGCACTTCTACCAGCACCTATGGAAAGCCGTGCCTTTGCACACATCTTTTCCAGCTCAGCCAAAGCAGATATCACACTAAGGTCACCGACCTCACCATAGGGCATCGCAGCCACTTTCTGCTTTAGGAATTCAGGCCAGTGCTCGCCTCTGGGCCAGCCAGGAGTGATCTTCCACAGCTTAAGATCGGTCAAACCCTATCTGTTGATTAGTCTGAGGGGGATGTTAGTTTGTGGATTGAGCCGATCCCTCTTCTACTTTGCTGCTCGGAGGAGGTTCAGGGACACCTTCATCCTCCTTTATTTCTTTGACCTGCGGGGTGATTCTGCTGATTAGAATATCCATGATGATGTCGTGTCCATCTCTGTCTTTGCCCAAATCTATTCTCAGGCTGAGCTGGTTCTTGGAGTAGAGCTTCTCTAATACTTCAGCTTTGAGCCTTTCGGTGAGATACAAGTTGTAAAGGAGTTGCCCAACTTTGGCTTTCATCTCCTCCTCGCTGACGTACCAAGACGCCATATGCCGTCTATTTTCTGGAGTTGATCGCTATTTAAGGTTGCAAGGTACCGTTGAGGTGTTGTGTAAGGTCAATGAAAAATTTTCCAATAGTGTGTTCAGCAATGGATTCTAATCACTCTTGAGACGGCTATTTACTTCAAGAATGACTGCTTCACTCTTAGGATGAATGAAGCGGGGTTTCTTTTTCAACGGAGTCTTATCAAAGATTGAAGTCAAATAGGAATGTACTTCGGTCTGCGATTCTTGCTCCAAGAAGAGGGCAATGTCGCCTTCGGTGTCCAGATCGAGCATAACCGTTCTTGAAAGATACAGGACTAGCTTCACGTTTGCTCTCTGAGCCTCTCTAATGTGTGAGGAGAAGCTATTCTGATCATAGTATGTTTCGATGACATCCAGTGGCTTGCGAAGCAGTACGTTGGTTCCATCCAACCTCATAGAAGGTGTGATCACTACTATTCGAGGTTCATCGGCCATCTTGGCGAAGTTCAAAATGTCTGTAGTGGTGATGCACGGTAAGTCAGATGGGATCACCAGAGATGAAGAAGCTCCTTTGTTCATGCAATAGTTGACGCCTTTAGCTACTGCAGCGTTAACTCCTTGATCTTTTTCTTCTTGGAGAAAGAATGCTCCATATTCCTTACAGAAAGGTTTGATCGTTCGATCCGGAGAGACAACTATCAGATCTTCAACTTGTCCCGAATCTACGACAGTATTCATAATATGCCTTAACGTTAAGAGGTTGAGGGTCCTTCTCTGATTTGGTTTCAGGAGAGTGGATAGACGCGTCTTGATTTTGCTTGAGGATTTGACGGGTATGACGACATGCAGCCTTGTGCCCACCTTGTCAGCATCAGCTCGCTGCACGGGTTGAAGGGGTGGGGATAAATCGCTTGTGATTATCCTGTTTCAAGAGCCTTCAGGATGAATCGGGCCAACCTAGTTTCGCGGGCTCGCGTCGACATAACTATGTTCGTAAAAAGGGGTTTGACACCAAGTCTAATCAACTCGTTTCCGTAGCTTTTATCCGACTTGTCAACCACAAAAAAGTCAAGCAGATCAGAATAGATCCTCGCCACCCCCACAGGTGAAACCTCGATCCCTATCCCCTCCATCAATCTTGCTGCAGGCCCGCTTACAGGTGCCTTACCTATGATGGGACTTACCGCTAAACGCTTTGCCTTGCTCTCAGAGAGAGCTTTCCGTATCTGTTTGATAGCGAAGATGGGCCCTATGCTCGTAACAGGATTGGCTGGACACATTATTATCGCTCTAGTCTCAAGGATCGCTTCTAATACTTTAGGTGATGGCTTTGCCGATTCTGCATATGCGTATTTTACGCCTAGAACTTTGTCCCGAGCTTTTCTCCTGACCCAGTATTCCTGTAGATGCATTTCTCCATGTGGTGTTGTTATCCATGTTTCTACTGGCTCATTGCTTGCGGGCAGGATTCTTTCCTTGACGCCCAGTCGCTTGCATAATTCAACTGTGATCTCTGACAGGGTTTTTCCCTGCTTCAACATCTGGGTCCTGAGAACATGCGTTGCGAGGTCTTTGTCGCCCAGTTTGAACCATGCTTCTCCTCCCAGCGCTTCGATCTGTGAGAGGGCGTTGAACGTGTCCCTTTTGATTCCCCATCCTCTGTCCAAGTTTAAAATGGACGCTAAGGCATATGTGACTATGTCTATGTCGGGGCAGATGTAGAATCCGTGTAGCCAAAAGTTGTCTCCGATATTGGAGATGATGGTTAGATCTTCTTGTGTAGCCGCCGCTATCCCTCGGATAAGTTTTACAGAGCCTGTGCCCCCTGCTAAAACCGTAAGCATAGGTTGACTGCTCTCTAACTAGGGTGACTCTTGCTGGTTTACTAGCGGAGTGAAGGAACCACCTTGTCGCTGAAGAGCTCCATTGGCGCCGTGTCTGTCGCGCCTGGAAAAACGAACATGAAGTGAGATACACCCAGGTCGGCGAAGCGATTCAGCTGTTCGGTGACTCTCTCAGGTGTGCCGTAAATGGGCTTGTTGTTCTGGATAAGCTCCTCTATTGATATGCCCCGCTTATCTGCGACTCTCTTCATCCAAGCGTTGAGCTTGTCTTCGTTCTCAGCTATGAATAGGTAGCTCTGGATGGATCTCTTTAGGTCTTCTGGCTTTCTACCGTTTTTCTCGCATAGCTGGCTTAAGATCTTTGTTTTAGCAGCATATTCTTCGTGGCTCAGCCAATTCATGTTGACGCCGTCTCCGACTTCAGCTATGAGGGGAAGCATGAGTCGCTCTCCTTGACCCCCTATCCAAACCATAGGATGAGGCTTTTGAAGCGGTTTAGGGTTGTTAATAGCCTCCTTTACAGAGTAGTATCGTCCCTGAAACGTTGTCTTCTCCTGAGTCCACATCATCTTGATGATCATGACTGCTTCTTTGAGTCTAGCTGCTCTCTCAGACATCTTCGGGAGATCTATCCCGTACGCATCGTGCTCAGCCTTGAACCATCCCGCCCCTATTCCGAATTCAAGCCTACCCCTGCTGATCACATCAACAGTAGACGCCATCTTGGCCAAGAGAGAGGGATGTCTGAAGGTGTTGCATGTAACAAGGGTGCCAAGTCTGATCTTGTTTGTCCGGGCTGCCAGTGCGGATATGGTCATCCAGCATTCCAATATGGGTGATGTTACCGGGTTGTCGCCAATGGGCAGGAGATGATCTACTAGCCAAACTGAGTCAAATCCAATCTCTTCACAGCGCCGCGTCTTAGCTGCTAACTCATCAAAACCCACGTTTATCTGCTGAAGCTTGACACCGAATTTGATGCCTCTAGCCACTAAGAAATCAATTCCCCTTACGATAGCTGTTAGCCACCCGCATAGAGATCATATGAACCATTTCCCTTATCCCACTCTAACGGAACAGGTCTCTTGACGGTGGTCTGATCAGGTCTCGGGCCGAGCCCCCTGCCTTCTGATATGAATATCCGCGTACAACCGCAACCGGTATTCCGCGAATCTTCTCCATCACAAGGTCAGCTGCAGAAGCAATTTCATCAGCAACAGCAATCTCGGTTACCCTAAGCTCATAACCGTAAGAATCTTTGAGGCCACGATAATCCCTTGTAGACTTAATACCTGAAACTCCTAGGGCGACATCACTCTGACCCTCACGCCATGGCCGGCCAAATGTATCCGTTATGATTACAGCTACATCGATCCCCAGCTTCTTCCCGATGACCTGTCTGATCCGTCTTGCAGAAACATCAGGATCCAATGGAAGCAGACCAGCATACCCATCTGGAAAATTAGATTGATCAACACCAGCATTAGCACAGACAAAGCCATGCCTAGTCTCGGCAAGACAAAGCCCCCTAACCATTCTAACAATCCTCTTAGATTCAGAAAGAACAATCTCAACAACCCTCGGATCCTTCTTCAGAAGCCTAGACACATTCTTAGCCAAAGCGGAGGGAACAACACCGTCCACCCTGACGACTCTCCCCTCAGCCTTCGAAACTATCTTAGACTTCACCACCAATATGTCTTTCGGTCTCAACTCTAAGCCTTGTTTCTTGCACACCCCGACTATGATGCTACCTAAGTCGTCTCCAGCCTTGATCTCCGGGATGCCTCCTACCCCTATTACCCTTAGCTCACTCATCTAGAGCCGGCTAACACCATGTGGAGAAGAGGCTTTAACCCTGTTGGGGCATCTATTATTTTGGTTGGCTGTTTATCTGCATCTTTTGGGATGCGGCTTTTATGGCTTTGACTATGTTTACGTAGCCTGTGCACATGCATAGGTTTCCCGCTATGCCTCT
>JACQRY010000047.1 GCA_016206275.1 Nitrososphaerota archaeon | reverse complement strand
AGGCGGAGGCTCCATTGCTGCTCAGATCGAGCAGATATATGGTAACATGGGCAGAGTTTTGGATTCGGTTGGCGCAGGTCTCCATAATGTTGTCAAGACAGTAGATTATCTCTTGTCAGATGGTCTTGAAGGTTATCGGGATACTGCTGATGTAAGGAAGAGAGTCTTCAAGGGGAAGTTTCCTGCGTCCAGCGGAGTTTTGGTCAAAGGTCTTCCAACGCAGAACGCCCTTATCCAAGTGGAGTCAATTGCAGTAGCTGATTGATCCAACTATGCTTGTTAACCTCTTATAGGGCGAAGGGTCAGGTTTACCATGGGTGCCTCTGGGTTTTGAAGCGTCTTGCTGCGATTGTAGGCGCGGGTCAAACCAGATTCGGTGACCATCCTGATCTGAGCGTCAAGGAGTTGTTCGCAGAGGCTTACCGGGAGGCTTTGGGCTCTGTTGACAAGGGCTTGGATGCAAAGAAGATCAAGGCTCTTTACGTAGGCACTCTGGGGGTGGGTGGCTACCAGATAGGGAATGTTTCAGCTGCTTTGGCTGATCATGTCGGTCTGAGGGATGTAGCTGCTTTTCGTGTTGAAAATGCTTGTGCGTCGAGCAGTTTTGCTTTGTTGTCTGCTGTTCAAGGTATTCTCTCTTCGCAGTATGATGTGGTTTTGGTGGCTGGGGTGGAGAAGATGAGGGACATGTCTTCTGACAGAGCGAAGTATTGGTTGGGTGTCTCTGGTGACACGGAGTATGAGCGGCTTGCGGGGATGACGTTTGCGGGGCATTATGCTATTATGGCTACTCGCTATATGCATGAGCACAGCGTTGACAAAAAGTATCTGTCTATGATCGCTGTGAAGAACCATTATAACGGGTCTTTGAATCCTAAGGCTCAGTTCCAGAAAGCGATAAGTCTTGAAGAAGCTTTGAAGGCGCCGAGCCTTGCCTATCCTCTTAATCTCTACGATGCTTGTCCAACTTCTGATGGGGCATCAGTCCTCATAGTGGTTAAGGCTGAGCTGGCGAAGAAGTTTACCGATACGCCGGTTTATGTCACAGGATTCGGCGCGGGTAGCGACACTCTTGCTCTCCATGATCGTGAAGACCTTACAGGGCTCAGAGCTACGCGTATGGCTGCCGATCAAGCTTACCAATTGGCGAGGATCAAATCTGGAGACATTGATTTCGCCGAGGTTCATGACTGTTTCACGATAGCTGAGATTATGGCCTATGAGGATCTAGGGTTTGCTAAGAGAGGAAAGGGTTGGTTACTCGCAGACGACGGTTCGACAAAACTTTCTGGGCGGATCCCAGTTAATCCTAGTGGAGGGTTGAAGGCAAAGGGTCATCCCATAGGCGCCACAGGCGCTGCCCAGACATACGAGATCTTTCATCAGTTAAGAGGCACAGCTGACAATCCTTCTCGTCAGGTCAAAGGAGCTGAGATGGGGCTTTCCCATAACGTTGGAGGCTCGGGTGCTACTGCCACGGTCTTCATCTATCAAAGGTGATGATTGGCTCTTGGCCGATATCGGCGTTGAAGGATACGGTGTGCATATCCCTGAGGCTCGTATTCGAAGTGGGGAGTATGTGAAGGCTTGGGGGAGTTTTGCTGCATCAGGAGTTGTCGAAAAAACTGTGCCTGACTTTGACGAGGACACGGTAGGCATGGGTGTTGCCGCTGCAAAACATGCTCTCCTTCACTCGGGCATTGAACCTAAAAGAGTGTCTGCGCTGTCTTTCGCGTCGACGACGCCTCCTTACATTGAAAAGATGTCAACGACATCAATCATGACCCCCTTGGGGTTCAGCCAAGAAGTCTTCGCCACAGAGCACATCACTTCGACTCGGGCAGGTACAGAAGCTTTCCTATCCGCCCTCAGCTACCTTAAGGGCGTTGGGAGCATGAGCAATGGGCTTGTCGTAGCGTCAGACGCGCCCAGAGCAGCTATGACAGACATTATCGAACATGGTTATGGTGCAGCAGCAGTAGCGATGGTTCTTGGATCGAAAAAGGTTCTGGCCAAGATTGAAGGCTTTTCTTCGTGTGCCTATGAAAGAATGGGTGAACGCTTCAAGCCTCCAAGGGAAAACCTTACAAAAGATCTGGGCATCACCGCTTACAACGAACAGTCTTTCAAAGCCGTGGTCTCGTCTTCGGTGAAGACTCTATTGAAGAAGCTGAAGGTCTCACCAAAAGACTTCAGCTATGTCGTGATTCAGCAGCCTGACGGCAGACTGCATAGAAGAGTCGCAGCAGAACTCGGCTTCAGAGATGAGCAACTGGAATTGGGAAGCTTGGTCACTGTGACTGGAGACACGGGGTGCGCTAGTGTTCTGCTTGGATTGGCTGCGGTACTTGACGCTGCTGGGCCGAGACAAAGAATTCTTGTCGCTTCCTATGGCTCAGGCGCGGGAAGCGACGCTATCAGCTTGGTTACGACTAACGCGGTGAAGGATGCGAAGAGGAAGACGAACACGGTGAAGAAAGAGCTTGAAGATAAGCGGAACATAGATTACTTGACTTATCTTAAGATGAGGCAGGCTATTAGGTGACTTTTAGTGGCTTTTGTTTCTGTTCCAGTCTACGGTCGCAACCTTAGGGATAAATATGGTTTAGAGGCTTCCAAATGCACGAGTTGCGGTTTCATCAACTTTCCCTCTAAAGGTTCTTGTCGCCGATGCAGCAATACAGAGGGCTTCACAAAGGTCAATCTTTCAGGCAAAGGAACGATCTATTCGTACACTATCATAGGTGCAGGCAGTGCGCCGCCTGAGTTCAGCGCCCAGCAGAAGGCCTCGGGCTCTTATGCAGTTGGCATAGTGGAGTTAGATGAGGGACCGCGCATAGTGGCCCAGCTAATCGGGTGCGACCCAGAGAAGTTGAAGATTGGACTGCGAGTCGAAGCTGTGTTCAGAAAGATTTACGAAGAAGAAGGGGTGGTTATATACGGCTCCAAATTCAGATGTTTGTCAAAGAAACAGTAACTTCCGTAAACTGTGTGATTGGTCTGCCGATAAGACTATGAGTTTCGCCCCGTCCTCACTTGACATGCCGGAGAAGAGGACTGTAGCGGCAACGGCTTCAAGAGTGGTCTTTATACTACTTTAGGACAGATGCAAATGGTCGTCCCTTTGCCGCATCCAGCGCAATACCTAAAATTCGCCTTAACG
This sequence comes from Nitrososphaerota archaeon, assembly GCA_016206275.1. GTDB lineage: Archaea > Thermoproteota > Nitrososphaeria > Nitrososphaerales > JACQRY01 > JACQRY01. The sequence continues at coordinate 830 of JACQRY010000047.1, read as the reverse complement.
TATGCTGGTCTTCCGCAGCCGCCACATATCGAAATATCAGAATTATTCGACTCCACTTTCGACGGCCTTATCCACTGTGCAGTCATCACTTATAAACGGTAGTGCATACCGTTACGGACAGCCTAACTAGCAGACAAGTCCCATGCCGAAACCGTGGCATGAACCCGAGACAAATCAAACTAGGCAGTTAGTGCCGAAAGCAGAACTACGGGCTAACCGTCAGCGTGATTGTCTTGGGAGGTGTTTGAGCCCTTCCCCCGGGGGCATTGTACGTCAAAGCCCAGACGACAATGCGATGCTAGGTAACCAGTAAGCTGAATGTTCACCATTGATCAAACATGCTTGGTGATCGTGAACAAAAGTAACAAGAGGGGACAGCGCCGTCCCAAGGAGGGTCGAAGACCACCCTCTTTTGTCGTCGACAATTTTTCAGACAGTTATGGGATTAGTCTATAGATTCTGTTATCGAAGGAAAGAATGTAGAGCTCTCCTTCCTGATCAATGCCGAACGATGATATCTGAAGATTAGATGATTCCACTATTTGCATCTGCTGGGTTACTGTTTTTCCGTCATATCTGAGGGCCCATATTATTCCGCTGCAGAAATCGCCGTAGACATATGCTCCGTAGAGAGAGCTCAGTCTGTTGTCTCTGTACACGTAGCCACCGGTTATCGAGCAGCCGAACTCATGGGTGTATTCGGTCAGAGGGAGGATCAGTCCCGCGGTATTGCAGTTTGTTGCTGACGGTGGATAGCAGTGGGCTCCTTCCATGATGTTCCAGCCGTAGTTTCCTCCCTTGATTATGATGTTGACTTCTTCGTATTGGTT
>JACQRY010000046.1 GCA_016206275.1 Nitrososphaerota archaeon | reverse complement strand
GCAACTGCTCCAATTATCACCATCAAGGCGCCGGCGACAACCAATGGGTTGACTTTCTCTAGGCGTTGAATAAACACAAATGATAACAGGAGCGTGAACAGGATATTGGTCTGCATAATCGGTGCCACAAAAACTATAGGCGCTATGCTTAAGGCAAGATAACGAAAGATTTGAGCCAACCCTGCGAAGAAACCCGATACTGTTAGCAGCCTTAATGTGGTCGAATCCATATGGGTAACTGTGTAACGGTTTTTACTCATCAACACTATTGGAATCGAAGTCGACAACGCGAAGATAGTTGAAACGATATTTCCAACGATCGCTGGACCAAATTGGTTTACACCCACTCTAACCAAAAATGGAGTCACACCTGTCACCACGCCGGCAAGAGCACCATAAATCAGGCCCTTTACCTTCCATGTGCCTCCGCCCTTTGCATCTACATTCCTCTCTCTTCTTATCTCTTCCAAGGAGATCAACATTATTCCCGCGAGTACCAGCGCTATCCCAATAAGGAGCGACGCAGTCAGCTCCTCACTTAACAGTAAAACTCCCAAAGATGTTGACAAAATAAGCTGGGTATTGATCAGAGTCTCCGTTCGCGAAGCACCGATAGCCTTGATCGACGCGTAGGTAAAACCTCTACCCACAAGAAAATGCAGCAAACCAGCAAGGGCCAAAGAAACCAGAGGAATGATACCGAAATTCATTGGCTTCGAGAATTCACCATTCAGAAAAGCGACAACCATTGCAGTGGGTAAAGAGACGAGGAGGGAGATGAAGACCCCAGTGAAAGGATCCGCCTTAACTACTCCCTTCCTGAGAATAACGCTTCTTGTAGCGAAGCCAAAAGCTGCGCCAAGGGCAAATGCTGCGGCAAGCTCCTCTGACAAAGGGAGCCTTCTAACCCCTTCAGCATCGCCACGGGATCAAGGGTTCAACCCTTGACTCTCATCACTTTTCTTCTGCCGAGGATAGCCCAGTATTCACATTCGGCTCCATTGGTCAGGGTCTTCCCACCGAGATCTTCACCACCGGGATTAGGAAGCTCGAAGACCTCAAAGCTCTCCAGATCCATGAGCTGGACATTGGAGCCGCCGATAGAGATAACTTGAGCCGATCTCTTATCTATGATAGGCACCTCAACGTTCGAGGCAACAGGAGAGACAAGGCTACGCTTCACTCCGTCGAATACGCCCATGCCCACTACCCTAGCCTTGGCGGAGCCGTGTTTACCAGGCTTAGACTTATCGTATTCCACCACTCTGCAGGGCTCTCCGTCGATCATGATGTAGGAACCTTCTTTGACACTTCCTAAATCAACAGGTTTACTCATGGATCTCTTTACTCCTAGATGATTCTCATCAATCTACTTTAATCCCTATATTAAAAAGCTCACTTGGAGACAAGGATATTTTACTGAGCATATTGAGTCGTCTGCCGTGAAGCAGTACATTCCTATGACTGAACGAGAAGTCTGGGGCTTCCTGAATAACCACAAGATCCTAGTTGTGGCCACCGTTGCGCCTGACGGTAGACCCCATAATACTCCGGTCTGGTATATGGTCAGAGGCGGTAAGATCTTTTTCAGAGCCCAGGGCTACAAGATGAAGATTAGGAATCTAGCTGCTAACTCGTGGGTGTCATGTGTGGTGGAGGATGGGGACAAGTATACTGAGCTTAGAGGAGTAGTGATTCATGGTAAGGCGCGTGTTGTTAAAGATGCTTCCCTAAAAGACTCGTTAATCAAGGATCTCCTTACCCGCTATAGAAAGGAGAGGGATACTGAGCAGATGCCTGCTGAGTGGAGGAAGCGTTTTGAAGCTGAGCCGAGGGAAGTAGTGGAGGTCACACCTGTCAAGATAATTTCATGGGATAATAGGAAGTGGTCGGAGAAAAAGTAGTCTTCACGACAAGGCTATATACAGTCCTATCGAGTTCGAAGAATCTGCCTCTTGGTAATGCGTTTATGCCTAAAGTCGGAAGCGTCGCGTTAGTGGCCAAGCAGAATGATAGAAACGCGGAGACGGTTTCTTCCCGTTTAGCTGATGCCTTGATCAAGGCTAGCATAGAAACTATGACGGTTGAACCCCTCTCGTTGCCGAAGATTCGACAGGTTTCTGAAGCAGAAGCTAGCGACGTGAAGACTGATGCTGTCGTAGCGGTTGGAGGCGACGGAACAGTTCTCCGTAGTTTCCGCATATTTGATAATCATACTCCTGTCTTAGGAGTTAACGTGGGTGGTAGAGGCGTAATGGCCGAGGCTACCCCTGACCATTTAGAACAGATAGTGAAACGCCTCAGAGAAGGTGACTTCACTCTGGAGAAAAGATTGAAGCTCATGGTTTCAAATGGTTCTAAGACCTATCCACCTGCTGCGAACGATGTTTATTTGACCAGAGTAAGCAAGACGCGCACCCCCACATATAGGATAATGTTTCACAAGACCGATGGTGTTGAGCAGCGGATGGACGGAGTGTTAATAGCGACCCCCACGGGATCCACCGCCCATTCTCTTTCTGCTGGTGGCCCCATTGTATCAGGAGACTTAGAAGTGTTTCTTGTAACTCCTGTCTGCCCTATCTCCCGTATGCCTCCTCTGATAGTGCCCGCAGGTGTAGTAGAAATTTCTGCCAGCGAGCCTACTAACCTTGTAATTGACGGTTACAGCGTCTTTCCTATCGAACCGAACACTGTTGTAAAGGTAAGTAAGCATGGGTCACCTGCTGTGTTCATAAGGTTTGAGAATAGGCCTCTGCGCCAACTGTCTAATCTCGGCTTCAGGTAGTCTAAGATCTGGGATCTGGACGGATGGTTGCGAAGGCTGCCGAGAAGAGTAGGGCTCTTGTCTTTGATGCGACAGCCTTCTATGCTGGGATCTTGTCTGGCGGTGTTGTGAAGGGTTGGACTACTCCTAAGGTTGTCGATGAGGTTTCTCATAATAAATTGAGGGGCGCGACGATTGAGGGGGCGTTAGCCGCTGGGATCCTAGAGGTTAGAGAGGCTTCCTCTGGGTGGGCCAAGAAGGTTGTGGACATGGCTTCAGAGAGCGGAGATCTGCCTGCTCTTTCAGAGGCGGATTTATCTGTCTTGGCACTGGCAGCTGAATTAAAGGAGGAACATCATGTTGTAGTTGTGGTGTCTGATGATTATGCGGTTGTTAATGTTGCTAAGATGCTTGGTTTGGATCACAGGGCCGGGAAGAAGGGTTTTAG
>JACQRY010000045.1 GCA_016206275.1 Nitrososphaerota archaeon | reverse complement strand
TGGGCGTGATTTATTTAAGAAGACCCATATAACAATACGTCTTAACGAACCTGGTTCAAAACTAGGAGCATCATGCAAACTTCGAAGGTTAACGTAATGAATGCTGCAAAGAGATCTTTTAGTCTCCAGTCCAGGCGGTTACAGTCCGACTGGAGGGCGTCAAAGCGATACTCTTCTACGATATGTATCCCGGGATCTACCTTTGCTGCCAAGATGCTTTCTACCGATGATATGGTCAGCGTATCCATGGGTCAAAGACTGACAAATTCATCCTATGCGCTTTGACAGGTATGAAGTCAAGCACCGAAAGAAATAATTGACGAGGCGAGGCCGGCAATAGAACGTAAGCCACCGTCTGCAAAGGGCTGAGACCGCTATTCATTACTTCCGCCGGCACGAACTATTGTATCATTTTCTAGGCAATATCTCTCTTAGAAGCCTCAATATCCCGGGATTCTCAGAGACTCTCTTACTCAGTGCTCTGAGTTCATTCTTTGTGAGAAGCGGGGGCATTCTGGTGAAACGATTGCCGTGATATACACACAACCTCAGCATCTCACCACCATTAGCGTAACGCAGAAGCTGAATCGTCGGCTCCCAGCTTGCTTTGTTGAAGTTGCATTTTATCGATGCCTCCTCGACCACTTCTCCTGCCCCCCAGTGGAAGGAGAAGAAACGTGGAATCCTCCTCTTAGTAGCCTCACCGATCTTCATCATACGACAATGATTGCTGAAGAGCTTCGGCCATAAGAAGTTTCATTCCCAGCAGGACATTGTAATAGAATTTGACTCTTATCGATAAGCGGTACGTGCTTCATCTTCGGTGCTCAACTAATCTTAGAAAGGAGAAGATCATAAGAGCTATGATGGCGGACTCACGTGGGATAGTGAAGATGGATGTACTAACTACAGACATCTCAACTGCATCTGCGAAAAAGAGGAGGGCTGGTTGCATTCATTAGCAGAACACGATCAAGAGGACAAAGATTCATGCCACAGTGTTCAGAGTCGCCGACACTAGCTGTAATGATTGGCTAGGAACATGGATCAGGGAAGGAGGCTAGCAAAACTCATCAAGTCAACCAATGTAAAGCCTGAATTCAGAGGAAGAATGAAGAGGAAGTCCGAAAGGTTAGAGGCCTTTGGGGAAGAGTACAGGAATGCGAGGTCGATGTTCGGACGGTTCTTCGGATGACCGAAGGGGCTGCGAGAAAATAGTATCAGGTATGAAGGGCTCGCGGCAATATTCGATATTCTAGTCCACTCGGCCTGCAACATGATGCTCCTCAGGGTTTTGAAACAGGTTAAACACGGCTTTGGCGCGGTAATAGGGCCGCGAACACCTGTAGAGTCCACCCGTACGCGCCAAAGAACGAGTCTATTCAAACAATGAAAAGTATTTACTCTCTGAATAGTTTAGCTTCTCCATGAACCTCAAGTCGGTCGAGATGTCGCTAACTTCGATAACTCAAAAGCTGGAAGACGTTCAGGCAAAGCGGGAACTTCTAATTAAAGAGAGTAGAGGCGTTATCTCTATGGCTGCGAAAGCAATTGTAGCTGTTCACACAGGGAAACTGCGTGACGCCGACGAAGCGATCAAGGAAGCTGGTAAGAGCCTAGTAAGCCTGAGGCGGGCTGCGACACCTGGCTTGACGCGTTATCTTATCCCTGCGGAAATGGAGTATACTGAAGCCTCAATGGTTTTTGCCATAGCATCTGGCACAGCTCTGCCCAGCTCTAAGGAGTTAAGGGTAGATGGTGGCGCGTACATTCTGGGGTTGTTGGATGCTATCGGCGAGGTTAAACGCATGATTTACGATAAGATCAGATTAGGCAAGTCGAGGGAAGCTTTCAGGCTCTTCGAGATGATCGAGCGGTTGTACTTGTTGCTCGCCCCCGCTGCGGTGCATGATCATGTTGTACCAGGCGTGAAGAGGAAGCTTGATGTAGCGAGGATCTTGATAGAGGGTACCAGATCGGCGGTTACTGAAGAAGTGAGGAGATCGGAGCTGATCAAGCACATTAAGGGAGTTGGGAGGGTTATTGGGCGGAAATAGCGATGCATGATCGTCAGGAACATTTCTTTGATGAGCATCATGTAAAGTTCTTTGAGTGGCTACAGGAGACCTTTGTTTCGTCAAGCCAAGATTTGGCCAAGTTACGGGATGTTTCGACAATAGTGGGTGTAGATGTGGCTTATGGTGGGGATGTTGCGCTGGCTGCTGCGGTAGGATGGTCCGTTAATGAGAGTCGTGTGACCGATGTTTCTCTAGTGAGAAGCAAGCCTGTTTTCCCCTATAAAACAGGTTTCCTCTTTCTCCGAGAAGCACCCATTATGGTAGCCGCCACTAAGGGTATAAGAGGAGGGTTCGATCTGGTATTGGTGGACGGCCACGGTATTGCTCATCCGAGGCGAGCTGGTTTGGCAGTCTTCGTAGGGGCCGCGTTAGGCAAGCCTTCGCTGGGTGTTGCAAAATCGCTTCTCATAGGTGATCTAGGAAGTTTAGAAAGAGGCTTTCAAAAGATATTTGTGGACGGTTCTTTGGTGGGCTACTGTGTCAAGCCAAAAGGCTCAAGAAGATATTTCGCGAGCCCAGGGTTCGGCCTTAGCGTGGAAGACGTTGCCTATTTGCTCGACAAATTGGGAGAGAAGTATCCTGAAGCACTTAAGCAAGCTCACAAAGAAGCCAAGAAAGGATTGACGGAAATTGGATGAACCTAGAAACTCTTTGCTGCCGACTCTTCTTGAGCTACTGCTTCTGGGCGCTAAGGATAGGCCTGTAGCAATCTCCACCGTAGAGCTGGCTAAGAAGATCGGAAAGTCTCAGCAGGCTGCCTCTAAACATCTGTTAGAGCTAGAAAAAGAAGGCTACCTGGAGCGAATAAAGGCAGGATCTTTCACAGGGGTTAAGCTAAGTCCCAAAGGAGTTGACTCTGTAACCAGCCTATACAGAGTTTTGAAGGCGTCACTGGAGGGTAGACCTCCAACATTGGAGATCAAAGGCGAAGTGTTCTCTGGTCTAGGGGAAGGCGGCTACTACGTTTCGCATAGAGGTTATCGAAAGCAGTTCGTCAAGAAACTGAGGTTTGATCCTTATCCCGGAACACTGAACATCAAACTCACTTCCCCGGTCGACAGAAAGCTGAGAGGCGAATTGGAGAAGCTTGACGGGATCACTATTGAAGGATTCGAAGATGGCCAGCGAACCTATGGCGGAGCCAAATGCTTCAAGGCTCTTGTAAATGACTCAGCGGAGGCCGCGGTGCTCACCATTGAGCGGACCCATTATGATGACTCCGTACTTGAAGTGCTGTCACCTGTTAAGCTCAGGGATACTCTTAAGCTGCAAGATCGGAGTCCTGTGACAGTTATGGTGTACTTGTCAGAAGAAATGCCTTCTAAATCTGGTTCATGACGTCACGGCTATTCTTGATTGCGGTACTCTTCAGACCCGGAACCGGACTGTCAAGCCGGACCACTTTCACGTTCACCCCGCGCTTTAGCGACTCTATTCTTACAGCTTCATCGTCATGCTTCTGATCGTATCCTAATGTAATGATGTCAGGCTTCACTTTTGCAACGGTGTCGAATATGTTGGTTTCACTACCCAGTATGGCTGCGTCGACCATCTTCAGAGACCCTACCAGATCTCGTCGCGCCTTCTCGTTATTCAAAGGAGGAGCATTCCTTCTTTTGGCGGCGGTGATATCTCTGGCAACGGAAACTATGAGCACGTCGCCCAGCGCCTTAGAGGAGGTAAGGGCATGTATATGTCCAGGGTGGATAATGTCGTAGACGCCCCCGGTAAACACTATTATGATGGCGCGCCTACCGTTTTCAGTCAGTTTACACCTATCTTCAACGGTTTTGACGTACCTCAGCTCCTCCGCTCTCCCACAGAGCTTCTGGACGTAGTCTTCATCCACACCCATAGCGCGCGAGAGGTCACCCATAGATGGCTGACTATCGTCTAACGAGCCGACAAAGATCTGGGATAGCAGTTTCCTGAGTGCAGGTGTAGCAGGGGTGTCTACCAATCTATAGCCAACTCGCCTTTGAATCTAAGGGAGTCAAGAAGCCCTTCAGCGTAACCTATGCTGAGAACTGCCAGCTCGTCTTCCCCTTGTGATAGAAACCTCTCCGCGTCAGAGAGATAACACTCTACGTTCTCGAAGAGATCAGCTAGTCTATGCATCTCAGACTCTTTTACTCCTGCTCTTGCCTTCTGTAAAGCCTGCTTGGTTTTGGCCACGTACTTCGGAACCATGCGTGCTGCTTTTCTCTTTACTCTTGAAGAGTTGTTCAAAAGGCTGTCTGGAGCCAAGCCCATGGCTCCTAGAGATTCCTCTTCAGCAAAATGCAATTTCCCGGGTACAATTATTGCTTGAGGAGGTTCGCCGAAGCCTGCTTTCAACAATTGTCCCAACTTTCCACCAGTTATAGACTGATCCAATCGGCCGAGCCTTGAAGCCACTATTATAAACGCCTCGCTGGTGAACACTTGCTGCCCCTCGTCTGCTTCCAGCTCTGCTAGGGCAGTCAAGGCTTCTCCAGGTGCGAGAAAAGACTTTGAAGCGTAATCGTATTGGAGGAGGAGAATGCTGTGGAGGTCTAGAAGCAGATTTCTGTAAACTGTTGAATACGCAGTCCGTAGCAGGGTGGGCTGCGTACTAGTCAAGGTGACTGTTTTGCCAAATCTATAGCTTTGGAGACCAGTTTCCCCTGGTAGCGCGGATATGATGGAAGCATTATGGATAATCCTCGCATGTATATTTTTTTGCAGAGCGCGGGTGCGGAGGTCACCGTGAGTAGTTGCGACCATGGGGTCTCCTGAGACTATGAGTGCAACTTCTTGCTTGCCGGCTTTGTCCAGAATAATTCGGCCATCTTCAATGGTTTCGCGGCTTAGGACTGAAACTTCTTTTCCTAGTTTAGCTGAAAGGTTTTTCGCAACATCATCGTTTATGGGATTTGTGTATGATTCAAGATAGATGATATCAACCTTTGAGAGCGTTTCTAAGGCTCCTAGGGTCAGGCCTTCGGCTCCGCCAAGTCCTAGGCCGACAAAGATCAAAGGGCACATTCAGATCAGTGCGGGGATAGTCTTACCTATAAATCTCCGTTATAGGATATGTAGGTCTAGGGTGGTTCAAGCCACCCTAGGCTGACATTTGTTGCTTGATGTTTGGTGCGGGACTGAAGTGCCTAACTCTTGGGCACTGGGTAGACTAGTTCTCCGCCAGCCGTCTGGAGAGATGGCTGTCTACGCACATCAGCACCTTTGGTCTTCCAGAAGATTTCGGCGATTTTCTGCACTGTTGATAGCAGGTCTTGGGCCGCTTTCATGTCAACTTCCTGTCTGGCTTTGGACGCTGTCTTCAGTGCGTTCCAGAAGAGATCGTGTAGCTCAGGGTACTGTTTGACATGATCGGGCTTGAAGTAGTCACCCCATAGGATTCGGAGTTCGCGTTTTACCTGCTCTGCGTGATCCTCTTTGACTCTAACAAACCTGCTGAGCTTAGCTTCGTATGCAGCTACTTCAGCTGGGGAGGCGTTGGCGCTAGGTTTTGGCAACTCGTTCATCATCTGTATCATACGGATGACTGTCAATGCGCCGAGCTGAGCGTCATGAGGGTCATATATGCCGCATGGGATGTCGCAGTGGGCTTGAACCTTGTGGATCCGGTATATTCTTTCAACTGCCTTTGGAAAGAGATGATTGGACATGTTCTTCACTTAGATAAGCATCCCTTATAAAATTTAACTTATTCCCTGCTTTCGACTGCACAGTAGTGGTGGTGAAGACCATCGGACCCCTTGCATATTTGATTGCCAAGCCTTTTCATTTGCTAACGGGGTTCAGGATAGAGGTTCAAGATAGGAGCATGGAGCCTCTTTATTCGCCAGGTACCAAGCTATGGGTAAGTAGAATAGCTTACTTGTTCAAGGAGCCTGCTCGGGGCGACATAGTGGTTCTGCGTAAAGGTGTTCAACAACCTTTGTTATTGAAACGCATAGTTGCGCTGCCACGTGAAAGCGTGTCTTGGACAACGCGCGAACTACGCGTAAATGGAGTCCTCTTGGAGGAGCCTTATGTTTCAACTGTTTCTGTGCCTGGCGATGAGGATGGTATTGAATGGCGTTTGGGTCAAAATGAATATTTTGTGCTCGGCGACAATAGGCTCCACAGCGCGGATTCAAGACAATATGGACCCGTTAAGCGATCCATGGTTGTGGGGAAAGTGGTTTAGTTGGACTTGATTCCTGTTATGACTATGGCTTCTCGGAAGGTTTTGGCTATGATGGTTTGTTGTCCTGAGAGCAAGTCGTTGATCAGCTAAGAGTATAAGTTCATTAGGCAATTTGCTTTGAGGATGAATAACTTTGCCTGATCAAAAGGAGATTGTTTTGAAACCTGTAGGCATAGTTAGGACTATGGCTTCTGAGGAAGAGGTGCGGGGTTGGGAGCACAGTTATGAGTCAACTGTGGAGATCTTCCCAGAGTTTCAGGATGCGTTAGATGGATTGGATGGTTATTCTCATCTTTTTGTATTGTGCTATTTGAACAGGATCAAGCTAGAGGATAGAGGGGTGTTGAAGGTGAGGCCTAGGCGGCTTCTCCGCAAAGGCTTCAGACTGGAGGAGCTGCCTTTGAAGGGTGTCTTTGCTTTGGATTCGCCTGTTAGACCGAATCCCGTTGGCCTGAGCTTAGTTAAGCTGGTTCGCATGGAGGGTAGGAGGCTTGTGGTTCAAGGGTTAGATTACTTTGACGGTACGCCGGTGCTTGATGTTAAGCCTTATCAGCCTGAGTATAGAGTTGATGGATACACTGTGCCGAAATGGTATCAGGATCTTAGGGATAAGGCTGGTGTAATCTAGAATATCGATTTTGTGTGGCTGTTTGAAGATTAATGGCGCCGGGAGTCGGATTCGAACCGACGAGTCCCCGAAGGGACACGGGCTGTCGCGCTTCACAGAAGCCTCAAGGCCCGCGCATTACTGTGGACCAGTGTTGTCCACTCTGCCGTCGGGAAACTGAGGTTTGTTTTCCTCATGTCTGATCCCGGCGGATGCTGGTTCCCGGCGTCTGGGTTACTCTCGATCCTGCGGGCTTAAAGCTTATGCCTCTGTGCTGCGCCCATTTTGACAGGATATGTTCATCCAGTCTTCCTTCAACCAGCTTTAACGCGTCTTGGAAGTCCACTCGTCTGACATCTGCGATCTCGTCGCCTGCTTTGAGTTCTCCATCGACTCTTTGAACTTCGAAGACGATTAATAGGAAACTCTTCTTTGTGCGCAGCATTGGATATGTCCAAAGCATTTCTGTAACTTTGCCGTTGACTCCTGTTTCCTCGAAGATCTCCCGTAGTACTCCTTCCTCGGCGTTTTCTCCTGGCTCGACGAAGCCTCCTGGCAGCCCCCAGTTTCGGTCTTCGCGTCTATTTTTGACTAGGACGATCTGTTTTTCGTAGAGGAGGACTGCTGCTGCGACTGGTGCAGGGTTTGCCCAGTCTATGTAGCCGCAGTTGGAGCAGATCATTCTCTGTTTGGAGTAGGCTTCTTTTTGTTGGAGTGGTGTCGCGCATTCGGGGCAGTACTTCAAAGTTCAAGTTTGAGGAGGTTGGGTTGGATGCAGATTAACCATTCGCTTGGAGTAGCAGCGATTAGAGTCTTGTTGGATGTGTGTCTGGTGAACCTTAAATAAAGTTGTGGTTGGAGGTAGGATGTTATGAGCGATCCCGAGCTGGAAGAGTTGATGCGCCGTAAGATGCATATGATGACTGGCAGTGGCAGTAGTGGACTAAAAGAGCAGTCTAACGGTAGTGTTGTCTTGACTTCCGCTAATTTTAATCAGATTATTGGCGGCGAGAAGCCTGTGGTAGTGGATTTCTGGGCGGAGTGGTGCGGGCCGTGTAGGTATATGCATCCTATCTTTGAATATCTGGCTTCGAAATATGCTGGTAAAGTTGTCTTCGGAAGGCTTAACGTTGATGAGAATCAGGAGATTGCTGCTCGCTACGAGGTGTTCTCTATTCCGACCTTCGTCATCTTCAAGAGTGGCGCTCAGTTGGATAGGGTTATTGGAGCGGTTGGAGAGAAGGGCTTAGAGTCGTTTGTCTCTGGCTACATGTAGTGTTCAGCTCACAGGACCTGTATTGACGAGTGTGAAGTTCTCATAGGCTTAAGGATCCCGTTGATGCGGGGTTGTCATAGTGATGGAGAAATCTTATGGCGATAGTGGATTTTTCTCCTGAGGACTCTTATGGTGGTGGAGATAGCACTGTGTTTTTGTATGCATGTGTTAAGTTAGTGGTTGATTGAAGTTTGGTGAAGTAGGGTAGTTTGGTTGAGTTCTTTGGCATAGACGCTACCCTCTGGGTAGTTTTCAATGTCTTCGTCGTCGGCATGCTGGTTGTCGATCTCGGTATAGTGAACAGGAAGTCTCATGTTATCGCGATGAGGGAGGCTGCTGTTTGGAGCAGTGTTTGGATTGGTTTGGCCATGGTCTTCAATGCCGTGATCTACTTTGTCATGGGTGAAGAGTCTGCTTTTCAGTATCTGACTGGCTACATCATAGAGAAGTCGCTTAGCGTTGATAACATGTTCATCTTCGCGATAATCTTCAGCTACTTCCATGTTCCACAAATCTATCAGCCCCGAGTTTTGAAATGGGGGATTATTGGTGCCGTGTTAATGCGGTTTGCCTTGATTCTTGCCGGAGCGGCTGTGCTTGAAGCGTTTCACTGGATGATCTATGTCTTCGGAGGAGCCATATTAGTTACAGGAGTAAGGATGCTGGTGGAGAGGGGGAAGCATGTTGAGCCTGAGAAGAACCCTGCGGTGAAACTACTCAGGAAAATCATCCCCATTACTGACAAGATGCATGAGGAAAAATTCTTTGTCAAGACTAACGGGGTTCGTCATGCTACGCCTCTTTTCCTAGTTTTGGTTGTCGTCGAATTCACCGATCTGGTTTTCGCTGTGGATTCTATTCCAGCCATCTTTGCGATTACCACCGACACTTTCATCGTCTACACTTCGAATATCTTTGCTATTCTAGGTTTGAGAGCATTGTACTTTCTCTTGGCGGGGGCGATCCGCCGCTTCGCCTACTTGAAGATGGGGTTGGCAATAATCTTGCTCTTCGTTGGAGGAAAGATGGTTCTATCAGATCTTGTCCATATCTCAACCACAGTGTCCTTGGCGGTGGTGCTAGGCATCTTGGGAGTCGCGATCCTTGCGTCTTATATTCGCAGCAAAAAAACATCCCCGGAAGCCTTGGAAATGGTGGATAAGTCTGAGCACTAGGAGTGAAGAGTATCAGTAATCATTGTTAATATGACCCATAATTAATAGTAACGTGTAGGAAGCCGTATTCGAAGCTAGAAAGCTGAGTTACGGTTCAGAAAACTGGAAAAAATAATTGACACTTTTTCATCGGCCTAGTTGCTTAACGCTATCCGGTTACGACAAGATACGCGCCTATGACGACGCCTATGGTGGAGAGTATGGTTGCGTTATTTATTGACTCGGCTTTGCGTATGAAGATAAATGAGAATACGAGGCTGAACATGGGGCTAAGGGTTGAAAGCGGTGCAACTATCGACACTGGTCCGAAGCTTAACGCGGTTACGAAGAATAAGAAGGCGAAGGTGCCTAAC
>JACQRY010000052.1 GCA_016206275.1 Nitrososphaerota archaeon | reverse complement strand
GTCATCAAAATGCTTCTGCTGAGAGGAAAGACTGTGATCGTGGTTTCCCATGACATGGAGTTCGTATGGTCCCTTCAACCCAGGGTCATCGTTATGGCTAAGGGCAAAGTGTTGGCCGATGGCGCTGCCTCCGAAGTCTTCTGCAGACCCGAAGTCTTAGGCCAAGCGAATCTTATGAGACCCCAGCTGCTAGAATTATCCACGCGCCTCAAGAAGCCACCGCAGACACCTTTCGCCAACATATACGACGCAAAACATTGGCTCATCAACAAAACACCGAGGTAAATGCGAGAATGTACTGGGTTTCCAGCGGGTTCATCTTCAGACACATGGAGTCCCCGATACACAGCCTCGACCCTAGGAGCAGGCTCCTATTCGCCGTAGAACTGTTTGCCTTGGCGCTTGTCGCCGATTCTCCGATAGAGGTTGCATCAGTCCTATTGGTCGCGCTTTCACTCGCGTTCACCGCCAGAGTTGCAAAGAGACTTGGGAAGACCATGACCTTTACGGCTGGCTTCGCCATCATGATTCTTGTCATCAACCTACTTGTGGGTCAGCCTCTGCTCCATTCGATTGTTCTGGCCATCAGGTTCGTTGCTATCGTGGGCTCCACCTCGCTCTTCTTCCTGACGACCAGCCCAGATGAGCTGGAATATGTGATGAAATGGTTCCGTCTCCACCAAGACCTGGTCTTCGCCTTTGTAACCGCAGTAAGGTTTGTTCCCGTATTGATGCTGGATGCGATTCAGATCATGGATGCCCAGAAGGCCCGTGGACTAGAGATGCAGAAGGGCAATTTCATCAAGAGGATTAGAAATTTTGTTCCAGTTCTTGTCCCCTTGGTTGTGACTGCGGTGGTTAGGAGCGGGGAGCTGGCGGAGGCTATGGAGTCTAGGGCTTATGGGGCTGTGAAAAAGCCGAGTAGCCTATACTCTCTGCATATGAGGAGACGAGATTGGGGTGCAATCTTGATTAGCCTCCTGGTATCAGGTATCGCCCTATACTTTTTCTTGGTGGCCCTGTGATTTGGTAGATTCAAAGCTCAGAATAGCTGTGGATGAAAGAGAGAAGCCTAGCGGGGTCCCCGACGCATTATCAGACATGGGTGTCAGGATCGACTTTGATCTGCTCGAGGTTGGTGACTATGTTCTGTCAAGCGACATCGCTGTTGAAAGAAAATCTGTAGGTGACCTCTTGTCGTCCATCTTTGATGGCAGACTCTTCAAACAGTGCCGCGACTTATCGGAACGTTTCTCCAAGCCTCTTCTTGTGGTGGAAGGTAATCTGCTCCAGCTTCGTGACATGACCCGTAACCCTAGAGTAGTATACGGAGCCCTAGCCTCCGTCACCGCGAATACTTCGGCGAGGCTATTCATAAGCCACTCACCTGAGGAGACAGCGACTTTCCTCTATTTCCTAACCCGTCATGTGAACTCCGAGCCCAGCCACGGCCCTCTCCTTGACAAGAAAAGAAAGGCAACATCGACACGAGGAATACAGCTCAACGTAGTCTCTTCTCTTCCAGGAGTAGGCTACACTCTAGCCGAACGCCTACTTGCCGAGTTTAAAACGCCTAAGAAAGTGTTCTCCTCATCAGCATCTGACATGGCTAGGGTGAAAGGTATGGGCAATGCAAGGGCGCGTAAGATCCAAGATGTCTTGAGGCAACCGTTCTCTAGTCAGCAGGAAGAGGACTCGCAGGCCACACTCTCCGAAGAATAATTGGAGACACAAAGGTTTTTCTGCACAAGAAAGTTAACATAAATCGGGGGGCAAATATCCACGAACAGAGGCTCTGAAGTAAAGAGCAGCGTCTTCGGTCTTCTTACCCTCGTAACCCAGAATGTGTCTCAAGTAGACGAGAACCAGATCAACAAGTGCATAGAGCTGATCTTGATGCACCGCAACGATCAGATCCTCGTGATAGGGGCTGGGAGAAGCGGGCTTGTTGGGAGAGCCTTTGCTCTACGCCTTCTCCACCTGGGATACAAAGTCCACGTGTTGGGTGACACATTAGTTCCTTCAATCGAGTCAAAGGATCTTGTTATTGCAATGTCAGGCTCAGGTACGACCAAGCTAGTTACTGCGGCTGTCGAAGCTGCCAAAAAGATTGAGGCAACGGTCATAGCCATAACCTCGTTTAAGGACTCACCTCTTGCTCAGCTCGCCGATCTTGTTGTCCAAGTCAAAGGCAGAATCATAAGCAAGGAGGAAGGTAGACAAGACTACTTCGCAAGGCAGATACTTGGTCTCCACGAACCCTTAGCTCCTCTAGGAACACTATTCGAAGACTCATGCATGATACTTGTTGACGCCATCATCTCCGTTCTGATGGATGAGATGAAACTCAGTGAGGAGCATCTCGCTAAGCTACACGCCAACATAGAGTAGAAGAAACTGTATTGGACGTCCGTCATCCAGACAAGGAGTAAGACAGGGAAACCTCGCTGTCAGAAGGGTTGCTACAAAGGTACGCAGCATAAGGATTAGCCTCGCAGTAAAATCTACGATATCAGAACCTATAGAGGTTCCTGTATTCGTCTTTTCAGGTACTGCGATTTACTGGTTTAGCGTGGGACTTTTTTCTTCACTGGCACAGTTACAGTTAGAGGTTCTGTCTTCGGTTCGAGGATTTCCTCGGGTTTCCTGTGAGTCTCCAGATGCTTACCGAATTCCTCGTAGTAGATGTACATGCCGCACACGGGACACGCTTCAATTTCGAGACACAATTTCTCAGCTTCACTCATTTCATGAGTGGGGTTTCCATTTATTTAACGTTTATCATCTCTGGACCTTGCCCTGATGGCGATAGTTTCTCAATTATCTCGTTATCCAAGGAAAACTACTTCACTGTCACTGACTTTGCGAGATTCCGGGGATAGTCAGGATTCTGCTGCCTACTGATGGCAGCGTAATACGCCATCATTTGTAGAGGAACTGCTTCTAACACAGGGTAAAGTACAGGGGGTGCGGCTGGTATCTCAATATACTCGTCATAGACTTTGGAAGGCTTGTTTGAAACACCAATAATCCTTCCACCTCTAGCCTTCACTTCAGACGCATTACTCAACGTGTCAGCGTAAGTAGCATCTTCAGGGTTCAGCACTACGACAGGCACCCCTTCGGAGATAAGCGCCAGACTTCCGTGCTTCAACTCGCCGGCAGCCATTCCCTCCGCGTGAATGTAGCTCAATTCCTTCAGCTTCAAAGCCCCCTCTAAGGCGAGAGGATGATGGATAGATCTACCTACAAAGTAAAAATCATTAGCCACATGAATCCTCTCAGTCATCTCCCTTACTTGATCCTCTAAGCCTAACGCCTTCTCCACCAAGCTCCCAGTCGACCACAGCTCTGAAAGCTCATCATCACGGTGACCGAGCCTCAGAGCCAACATGTTGAAGATCATAAGCTGAGCCGTAAAGCTCTTGGTTGCAGCCACACCTATCTCTGGGCCACAATTATTCAGCAAAGTGCATGCACTTTCACGTACAAGGGTAGAGCCCATCGCGTTAACAATCGACAATACTCTTGCACCCATCTTCTTAGCAGCCTTAACAGCTGACAGCACGTCCGCGGTCTCACCGCTCTGAGAGACAGCTATGAGAAGCGACTTTTCATCCAGCATACCCTCATACTGCTCAAACTCACTGGACAGCAAAACCTCCACAGGGATCTTGGCGTAACTGGTGAACAGAAGCTTGGCTAGAAGAGCCGCGTGGAAACTCGTCCCACAACCAGTTAAGTAGACTTTGCCTGCCCCCTGCACCGCATCTACAAAATAGTCTACGCTGCGAGGGTCTTGACGAAGAGCCTGCAGAACTGCATCTTTCTGCTCATGAATTTCTTTGAGAGTATAATGCTCAAACTCTCGTCTAGATACGCTTCCAAGCTCCCAAGCGATCTGAGTGGCTGGCTTCTGGATCAGGTTGCCTGCAAAATCGTAAATCTTGACATTTTTCTCAGTGAGTAACACAAGCTCCCTGTTATCAAGAAAGACTACTCTGTCTGTGTTGCCTATGAAGGCCAAGGCGTCACTCGCCAAGAAGTTTTCGCTCTTGCCTAATCCCACTACAAGAGGAGCGTCTTGACGGGCACCCACCATAACATTCGGCGCATCGACTAGGATGGCCGCGAAGGCATAAGCACCCTTCAGCCTTTGAACGACATCGATTAGTGTAGAGAGAAGATCTTTCTTCCGCTCGTAAACTTCCTCGATTAGGTGAGCTATGACCTCACTGTCAGTTTCGCTTATGAAACGGTGACCTCTTCCCTCCAACTCTTGTCTTAGCTCTAGATAGTTTTCTATGATCCCGTTATGGACAATAGCTACTTCCTGTTTGCAGGAGAGGTGGGGATGAGCGTTCTCGCTTGTAACGCCTCCATGGGTAGCCCATCTTGTGTGTGCAATGCCAGCAATACCCCTCAGGCCGCCGAGCTCAGTTTTCTGAGCGAGTTGCTCAACCTTGCCTACGTCTTTAACCACATTGAGTTTGTGTTTAGAATCGATAGTGCCTATGCCTGCAGAATCATATCCCCTGTATTCTAATCTGCGTAGCCCATCGAGGAGAATTGAGGATGCTTCTCTCCCCCCGACGTAGCCCATTATTCCGCACATGCACATACAACTAACTTGGTGAGGGGTATTTAAACGAGGGCGAAAATAGAATTGATACACGCTTACAACGAATCATCCGCTGAACTGGTGTAACCTCGGTTTAGCCTAATAGGTTACCCTAGAAGTATTTTTGGTTTGCCGAAAAGAATCTCGTCTAAAGTACAGCCAAAGTCAAAGTTAACGCCAATCCGCCTAGTAGCGGTATGGGTAGAGCAGGGATAAGTCTCCGCCTCCGCAAGAGCATAAGCGTAGCTGCAAAGCCCCCTCCTACACCAACTGATGCACCGATGGCGGAGAGAAACCCAAAATGAGATAATGAGAACATGATCAGCATGGAGTAAAAGACAACATCGCCCAAGCCTAGGTCCATTCCTCTGAACGGTACCATCAATCCCTTTAGGCTTGTGCGGGAATTGTCAGCTAGAAGTTTCAAGTGGCCGCGAAAAACTGCGTAGATATCGAAGATCGAGACGGCTACCAGTAGAACAAACGACGTCCATAATGGGACTGTTGCGCCCAGCAAGACTCCGCTTCCGGCACCTACATAGGCCAAGCCTATTAGTGCTGCTATTTCACTCCGACTTACGATGCTGTAGGTAACAATGGTGGCGATAATAACACCGAGTATCAAGCCGTATTCCGAAGCTAGGTAGTGCGGTACAGTATTGCCTGTAATTATTGCGATAAGAGTCATAGATAAGGGCAGGAACAAGACGGAAACCGCGAAGGAAACCAAGGCAACCATAGCCAGAAAAAAGTATCGGATTCTTAGGCTTCGCCGGGCAGTGTAGAGCAGTATGGTACCCGATATAGCGATAACAGCTATGAATATCATTGTGTTCAGATAAGGTGCTGGATTAGCTAGGGCTTCTTGAGGTGAGAGAGTATTTGGTAACTCTTCAAAGGGAGTTACGAGTGGTCTAGGCAAGCTCAGGCTAAAGGCGTTCAGAACATAGGCGAGCATCCATGTTAACACTATTGTTACTAACACAGGCGCCATGTGTATTACTCCTAATAGCGTCTCAGCCTGCTGTCCAGATGCTCTTTCGTCATCTGTTGGCAAACTAGTCGACATGTCGCATTAACATCAAACGTATTCGTGTTACGCTTGTATCGGTCGGCTGTTACTTCTTTTCGAAAAGGTAGACTAAGATATTCCTCAAACCGCTCGGTGTCTAAAGCCTAGGCTCTTCTGCCTCTTCTTCCACCCGCTTTCCTAGTAGTATCGTGAGGAACCGGGGTTACATCCTCAATCCTACCCAGTTGGAATCCTGCTCGAGCCAATGCTCGTATAGCCGCCTGAGCCCCCGGGCCCGGTGTCTTTGGCCCCGTGCCCCCAACTGCTCGAACCTTGATGTGAAGGGATGTTATGCCTTTTGCTTTAGCGGAATCCGCCGCTGCACTCGCTGATTTCATAGCGGCATAGGGTGAAGACTCGAATCTATCAGCTTTCACATGCCTACCCCCTGAGCTTAACCCTATTGTTTCCGCACCGGTTAGATCAGTTATGTGGACGATGGTATTGTTGTAGCTGCTGTATATATGAGCAATGGCCCACTTGGATTTGGTAACATCTGTTTCTTCGCTCATAGTTTATCACGCCGCAGCAGGAGTAGCAGCCGTCTTAGCTAGAGAACTATCATCCCTGATTCGTACTGCGGCGTCTTCAGCTGCTTTGACTATGTAACTGGGTATCGTTATGATTCTTTCTCCAACTTCGACATGGCCATGGGTTATCATTTGTCTAGCCTGATAGGGTGACCGTGCTATACCTTTCTTCACGACAACTGTTTGCAGCCGTCTCTCCAGAAAGTTTTCGACGGTGAGGCCAAGCACATCGTCCAGAGTGGCTTCTATACCTATTAGACCTACTCTGCGAAGGCTTTCGAGAAGCCGCTTCTCCTGCACATTGCGAATATCTGTTGGAGCAACGAGAAGTTCTCTGGCCTGAGTTCTGATCCTGGATAGCTCTGTCTGCGCTATCCAAAGCTCACGTTTGTTTCTCAACCCGTAGGTTCCTAGCAGATAAAGTTCTTGGGAGATTCTATCCGATCTCCACGGGTTCCTCGGTGCAGCATACTTCTTCTTGGGTTTCCTAGGGTCACCCATAACTCTACCTCTTCTCCTCTTTCTTTTCCGCAGGTTTGGCTGCAGCAGGGGCACCCGCTGCAGCTGGAGCGGCTGGCGCGGCCGCCGCAGCGGCGGTGGCCGCTGTAGCTGCTGCTACAAGAGCGACCTTCTTTACGCCTATGGTTCTTCCTTTCCTTCCCGTGGTTCGTGTTCTCTGGCCTCTTACCTTAAGGCCTAGTGAGTGGCGCATCCCACGCCAGCTTCCTGACTGTTTCTCACGTTCAATGTCTTCTTTTATTATTAGGTTAAGATCTGAGCCGATCAAATGGAGAGATGTCCCGCGATCCAAATCCTTTCTTCTGTTCAACATCCAGTCTGGGAGGCCTACTTTATCTAGGCCTTTTAATCCGTTTTCAATCTGGGAAATTTGCTGTTCGCCAAGGCTCCCCAGCCTTAGTCTACCGTCTATTCGCAGTGATGTTAGAAGACTTTGGGCAAGGTTCATGCCTACGCCTTTGACATCTGACACGGCGGCGGCTACCTTCTTCTTGCCGTCTAGGTCTCTTCCGGCTATCCTTACTATGTGTCTGAATTCTGACACTGCTTTATCCGCCTGTTGCGAGATTGCAGCGATAGGGAGGCGTCTATAAAGTTTCCCTATCAACCTGTGCGCAGAGGAGTTAGTGATGAGTGTTAGATAATAGTTGCATCAAGGCTTCCTTGAGTCTTGGTACTGTTTGATAGGTGCCTATTTGGCGTGGTTGGATCCATCTGCATTCGTCGTGTTCCCAGTCAAGCCTTATCTTATCTGGGTCTTTTACGTTGAATAGGAAGGTGTGGACCATCCAAATTAGGTCGTCGCGCGATATGTCTCTGGACTTGATCACATTTCCTCCCCTAATAAGCTGAACGTCATCTGCTTCAAGCGCTACTTCTTCCTTGAGTTCCTTCAACGCTCTGCTGTAAGGTGCTTCATCCCCTTCAAGGTAGCCGCTTACGCCACCCCAGTGACCTTTCATGGTTGCCACTTTGTCGCTTCTCTTTAGAATGAGAACGCGGTTGTCATGCATCAGGAAGGAAGTGACTACTTTACGTGTCTCCATACAATAAGTGGATGAAGACGCCTTTACGCTCTTAAGTGCTGTGGCGGTAGCGTAGATCAGAAACGAATAAACGGAGATGTCTCTTAGACATATGCGTGGATTGCATTCTCTGTGGCAAAGACATGTTCTTTGACAAGATCAACTTGACCTATGTCTGCCTTAATGAGCAGCATGGGGTTCTAGCCTTCTTTACCATAGATCAGTGCTACTTCACTCCCAGACAAGAAATAGGAGAGGATCTAGCTAAGAGAGGATACAAGTATCACATTATCCCCGAGGAAGTTCTCTCGATGATGGACGTAAAGAAGTAATTCGTTTGCAGAATACGACACATTGTTAATGGTGAGGATGGAGCGATGCTTCTGTTCTAAGAAGCGACAGTTTCAACTGCATTATGCCCTTAAGATTTCGTAAACGCTTCTCCATATTCCTGATTTCGCTTGCCCTTCCTCTCACCACCACTACTTTCAGGCAGTGGGCCGCGTCTAGATGTATGTGGGTTGCAGATGCTATGATGTTCAGGTTATGGTGCTCAATGTCTGTCATGGTTGCCTCTATTCCGCGTGTTTCATGGTTGTAGAGTAAGGCTAGGGCTCCTGTTGTTGACACATCTTCCTCGGAAGCTTGCTCATGCTCTGTGATAAAACTACGAATGGCTGTTTGAATAGCTTTAGAGCGATCTTTGTAGCCAGCGTTGTCTGCAACTTTTTCGAATCTCTTAAGCAGTCCGGGTGACATGGAGGTGCTTATTCTAGCCACTCC
>JACQRY010000044.1 GCA_016206275.1 Nitrososphaerota archaeon | reverse complement strand
CTAGCCGTCAAGCTAGCAGCCTTCGGCCTGCATATTTGGCTACCCTATGCCCATGCAGAAGCACCAACTCCAATCAGCGCGCTGCTGAGTCCAGCGATGATCGGCATCGGAGGCTACGCTTTGATCAGGATACTCGTCTTTATTCTCCCCGGAGCTTACTCAACCATAGCCCTCGCCATTGCAGTCTGGGGTCTTATCACAATGATATATGGCGGATTGATGGCCTTTGCTCAAGACGACATTAAGCGGCTTCTAGCATATTCAAGCGTAAGCCAGATGGGATACATCATTTTCGGCATAGCAAGTGCAGCGTCAATCGGCGTGTCTGGAGCAGTCTTCCACTTCGTAGCCCACGGAACAGGAAAAGCAATCCTCTTCATGATCGCCGGGACAGTAATCCTTCAAGCCCACGGATTAAGAAGCATAAGCAAGATGGGTGGCTTGGGAAGCAAACTACCCTTAACCGCGGTAGCGGCAATGATCGGCTTCTTAGCTATTATGGGGGTACCTCCAACCAATGGTTTCCAGTCAGAGTGGATGATCTTCAGCGGCTCGCTGGCCACCGCGACAAAGATGGGCGCATCAATCTACTATGCAATAGCAGTTATTGCATTAGCCTCCACTGCTCTTACAGCAGGCTATAGTCTATGGACAGTGAAACGGATCTTCTTCGGCTCTCTCCCGGATGAACTTAAAGACGTGAAGGAAGCAGGTCCTACTGTAACCATCCCACTGCTGTTCTTGGCAGCAGTGACTCTTCTCCTAGGGATATTGCCAGGATATGTGACTGACTGGATCGTTCCGCTGGTGTCAAGCGTAATCCCAAGGTGATGTACATGGCGACTGAAATAACGCCACTAACGTTTGCTACACTCACACCGTGGCTAGTCTGGTTCGTTCCTATGCTAGCCGCCATTCTAATACCCCTTATTGCAAAAGCTGGAGACAAGGTTAGAGACTACTTTGCCGTCATCTTCTCACTGATATCGGCTCTCCTAGCGGCCTCCCTCCTACCAGCTGCGCTAGGCGGACAAGTCATACACCACCAGGTGAACTGGATCCCTTCCCTCAAAA
Organism: Nitrososphaerota archaeon; assembly: GCA_016206275.1. Taxonomy (GTDB): domain Archaea; phylum Thermoproteota; class Nitrososphaeria; order Nitrososphaerales; family JACQRY01; genus JACQRY01. Next base: position 10,678 of record JACQRY010000044.1, on the reverse strand, counting down.
TTACTGCAGGTGTCTTAGCTGATCCCTTGGCTGTACTCATGGCAAACGTTGTCGCATGGATCAGCTTTCTCATCATGGTTTACAGCCTCGGCTACATGAAGGGAGAAGCCAACCTGACAAGATATTGGTTCTTCATGAACTTTTTCATAGGCAGCATGCTGCTAATAGTGCTCTCCGACAACTTCCTGCAGCTCTTCTTCGGTTGGGAGGGCGTGGGCTTGGCCTCCTATGGCCTCATAAGTTTCTGGAACAGAGATGAGGAAAAGCGCTGGGTAGGCACACCAGGCCACACGGCTTGGGGAGTACCTCAAGCCTATTCCCCCACTCACGCTGGAATGAAGGCTTTTGTCACCACTAGGATAGGGGACATTAGCTTCCTCATAGGAATATTGATCCTTTACTCAGTAGCCGGAACCTTCGACTTTGTTCACTTGGCGGAAGATAAGCAGTGGGCCTCCACTTTAGCATCTATGGGCCTGTTGATCCCAGTCGGCATCCTAATATTCGGAGGAGCAATCGGAAAATCCGCTCAGTTCCCCTTACATGAATGGCTCCCAGACGCTATGGCTGGTCCGACAGCAGTTTCGGCTCTGATACATGCCGCGACGATGGTGAAAGCCGGTGTCTTTCTGGTGGCCCGAGTAGGTCCTATCTTTTTTGTTGCTGCATCTAGTATTGGTGTGACTGGCTTTTTTGAAGTCATCGCTTGGATAGGCGTCATTACAGCTTTCTTGGCTGCGACACAAGCCATGGTGGCGAAAGAAGTGAAGAAAGTTCTGGCTTACTCAACGGTCTCCCAGATAGGATACATGATGCTTGGCATGGGTGTAGCTGGACTTGCAGCAAACTTCGCTGCAGGCTATGTCGCAGGCTTCTTTCACCTTACAAGCCACGCCATTTTCAAAGCAGCCCTGTTCATGGGCGCAGGAGCCCTGATACATGCCACAGGAACCAAGTACATGAACGAAATGGGAGGTCTCAGGAAGACTATGGGGATAACATACATCTCCATGCTTTTAGCTGCAGCTGGACTGGCAGGAATACCGCTCTTTAGCGGCTTTTGGAGCAAAGACGCCATCCTAGGCGCAACACTTTCAGCCGAGCATACCGCTTCAGCCATTCCGCTGACCATACTTGCGGCAGCAACCGTCTTCATCACAGCCTTCTACACCGTCAGAATGATAGGCATGATCTTTCATGGAGAGCCTAGCCATCACATCAAGGAGATGGAGAAGAATGGTCATCACCTCCACGAAGCTCCAAGAGTAATGTGGTTGCCCTACGCCATTCTCGCAGTGGCCACCTTAGCCATAGGGTTAGCAGGCCCCTTCTATGAGGGGGTTTTGCACAGCATTGCAGGGAGTTCCTTAGAGAATGTCTTCGGGATGCATGTGGTGGAAGAGGGTTTCAAAGTCAATCCGGTTGCACTGGGTATTAGTCTGATTGGAGTTGCGGTAGGCGCATTTCCAGCATACAGATATTACATTGCGAGAACCGCTGATCCGTCATCACTTGTGTCTAGAGGTTTCTTAGCAAGTCTCTACAAGTTCTTAGAGAATCGCTGGTATATCGACGCCTTCTATTACAGGGTCTTCGTATATCCGGTAGCTACTTTTAGCACAATATTATTCAAAGTATTTGAGACTGGGGTCATCGACAGGATTAGTGGCTCAGCGGCCTCTTCATCTATAGTTCTGTCCTCTGTTGGCAATTGGATTGATGTTAACGTTATTGACGGGTTCGCCAACGGTACTGCCGCGGCTGGAACTATGTTTTCAAGAACTGCTAGGAAGATCCAGAGCGGCATAGCTGAGCAATACGTCTTCATCTTCGTAGTAGGCATAATAATCGTGATTTTGGCGGTGCTGACGTTAAGATAGGAGATGAGCTGAATGATTCTCTCATTAATGATCTTCATCCCGATAATCGGTGCAGCAGTAGCCCTTCTGCTGGGAAGAGCCGGCGACAAGGTTGTCAAAGGCTTCACGCTGGCAGTATCATTAGTCACCCTAGGGATAGCATTGAATGTCTTCGTCAACATTCTTCAAACAGGAGCAGGCGCAAACTACAGTTTCGTGGAGGGACCCATAAGCTGGATCCCAGCGTTCAGCGGAGTAGACTACTACCTGGGTGTAGATGGCCTTAGCGCTCCACTGGTGCTAATCTCCGCCGTCCTCACAGTGCTGGTGGTCTTCGGTTCGTTTGACTTGATTACCACTCGGATCAAGGAGTATTACGCTCTCATACTGATCTTCGAGGGTGCGGTGATCGGCGTCTTTACGTCCCTTAACCTGATTTTCTTCTACGTGTTCTGGGAGCTGGTCCTCATCCCAATGTTCTTCTTCATAGGGATCTGGGGAGGACCGAGGAGGAAGTACGCGGCCATGAAGTTCATAATATTTACCTATGTAGGAAGCGCCATTATGCTTCTAGGCTTCCTGGGCCTCTACTTCTTCACAAGCCCTAACACCTTCAACATGCCTGACTTGGCTCGCCTAGCTTTGAACGGGGGGATCCCGTTTTGGCTACAAGGCTTGGTAGCTGTGGCCACCTTTGTGGGCTTCGGAGTAAAACTACCTGTGGTCCCCTTCCACACTTGGCTTCCCGACGCTCACGTAGAAGCACCCGCGCCCATCAGCGTTTTTTTGGCGGGAGTTATGCTGAAGATGGGAGGCTATGGTTTCCTCAGGGTCAACCTGCAAATCCTGCCTGAAGTCTCAACGCAGTATGCTTGGATCTTCATAGCCTTCGGCATAGTCACCATGTTTTACGGCGCGTTGGTAGCATTAGTTCAGAAGGATATCAAACGAATGGTTGCGTTGACCAGCATAAACCACATGGGCTTCGTTCTACTCGGTGGCTTTAGCGGAAACCTGTTCGGGATATCCGGAGCGATCTTCCAAATGTTCAATCATGCCGCCGCAATAGGCCTATTATTCATGTTGTCAGGTTACATACACGAGCAGGCTGGCACCAGAGATGTGACCATGTTAAGAGGCCTCAGATTCACCATGCCTAGGACGGCCGTGTTGGTGATTCTCGGATCTTTAGCAGGCATGGGTGCACCCATCTTCAGCACCTTCATAAGTGAATACATGGTTATCATAGGAGCTATTTCTGTAAACCCGATATACGCTGTAGTCGTACTTGTCCCGGGGATTACTGCTGGATACTTCATGTGGGTTGTAAGGAGGACCGTAATGTCCCAGCCTAAAGAAGAATTGCATCAACATGACCTAAGCCGGTTCTCTGCATTAACCCTATCCGTATACCTGATTCCACTGATCATTCTTCTGATTTTCCCCTCACTCCTTCTAAGTATAGTTGACCCATTGTCAAGGTCTGTAGTAGCTGCTTTAGGGGGCGCGTAGAAATGGACCTGCCTATATACCTAACCGGGGTTCTTGCAGGAGGAGCACTGCTTATCCTTGTCGCAGAAGCCGTGTCCGGAGGCAAAGCTAAGAAGGCTCTGCCGGGCTACATATCTCTGGGGACAATTCTCGTATCTATCGGGCTGATATTTCTGACACAGATCTCTCCGGCATTCAGTCTTACTACATCTCATTCTGTGTTCAGGAATGATTTGCTGGGAGTCTTCTTCAGCATCGTAGTCTTGGCGGTGTCGGCTCTTGTAGCGGCATCATCCATAGATTATGTAAAGACTATAGGCAACTCAGCAGCCTACAACTCTCTCCTTCTCTTCACTGCTCTAGGAATGGTTCTCCTCGCTTTCGCCGCGGACCTGTTGATGATCATCGTCGCGTGGGAGCTGATGAGCCTCCCAACCTACATGCTGACCGGCTTCCGGAAAAATGACCCAGATTCAACGGAAGCATCTGTAAAATATTTCATCTTGGGCGCATTCTCCACAGGCGTCCTCCTATACGCCGTCTCACTGGTATACTTGTTGGCAGGCTCCACCAACATAGCCACCGCGGTCCTAGCTCTTCAGGAGCTGGCACCAGAGTTTAACCCCATAGCTATTCTAGCCGTGTCACTTTTGGTGGCTGGCTTCGGTCTTAAGATGTCTGTGGTGCCTTTCCACATGTGGATACCAGACGCGTATGAAGGTGCGCCTCCGACTGTTGCTGCGCTTCTGTCTGCAGCCACTAAGAAAGCTGCGTTTGCAGTGGCTGTACGGGTCTTTGTCGTTGCTCTACCATTCTTTCAACTTGAGTGGACTACGGCCTTCGCCATTCTAGCCGTCGCAACCATGACTCTAGGAAATATTGCCGCATTAACCCAAAAGGTGATTTCGCGAATGCTTGCATATTCAAGTATTGCTCAAGCCGGCTACATACTTATCGGCTTGGCAGTCGCGCCATACGCTCAAAGCACACCCATAGGCTTGATAGGAGTTCTCTTCCACTCTTTCACACATGGCGTGATGCAGGCAACAGCGTTCATAGCTGTGGCAGCCGTCTCGCTCAGAATAGCTAAGCCGAGCCTAGATAGTTATAATGGTCTAGGTCTGAGGATGCCGGTCACTGCCTTTACCCTTACAATTGCTCTTCTCGGTCTTGCAGGGGTGCCACCTCTCAACGGCTTTTGGAGTAAGCTCGTCCTCTTCTCGGCTGCTGTTGAAGCGGGTAACGCCGTCTGGTGGGGAGGCTGGCTGGCCCTCGCAGGAATATTAAACACTGGTTTTAGCCTCGGCTATTATGCTTGGGTCATAAAACGCATGTATCTGGACGACCCTGAAGAAGCAGGTAGGCTAAAAGAATCTTTCGGGTTAACAGGAGTTCTTGTAGCTGCGGCTCTGATCATAATCATCACAGGCATATTCCCTGCTCCGATCTACGAATTCGCGGAGAATGCGAGCTTAGCCATAAGTTCAGCTGCTACTGCAGTCGCTCCGAGCTGAACTCCGCCAGTGCTTCCAGATAGCTTCGGCTCCCAGAATCTTTGAGGACCATGAGCTCCTGTTTAGCTTTCGCAGTATAGCTCTTAGCCATCCTCCTCATCTGGGACAAGATATCGTCATCTTTCTTGGAATTCAGAATCAGGCTGCTAGTGATCTTGCCCTCCCTTTCCCAGTCCAGAAGATCGTCTTGGATCTGATAGGCGATCCCGAGCTGTAATCCGTAGCTGGAGAGCGCGGAGATCTCTTCTTCGCTTCCTCCGCCAATTATAGCCCCCAGCTTGGTGGCAGCTTGAAACAGAGACGCGGTCTTAAGAGAAATGATCTGTATGTATTCCTCCTTGCTGATCTTGTAGACGCCTGGATCGATCTTCAACTCCCAAAGCTCACCTTCACACATCCTTAACGCTGCCGTTGAAAGCTCTTGTGCAACCCTAGGATCGCCGTATCGAGAAGCGATCTCAAGTATCATGCCGAAAACGAAATCCGCTGTCAGTAGAGATGCTCCATACCCATACTTGACGTGAAAGACGACGCGATTCCTTCTGGAAGTTTCCTCGTCGATTATGTCGTCATGGGTGATTGACTCTGTGTGAAGGAGTTCTATTGCAACAGCCGCGGGGAGCAAGTCTTCATTCCTGTTGCCAACTGCTTCGCCGGCGAATAGAAGTAACAAGGGTCTAATTAGTTTGCCTCCCTCTACTGCGTAAGTCAAAGGACCGTGGAAGCGGGACTCAACATGTTTCTGGAGCTCGCGGCGGATAGCTTCCTCGATCTGTGAAAGGTATTGATCTGTCTTTTCTCTCTGGGCGTCATTGCCTCCGATGTCCCTTAGCTCCAATTGCAAAACGCTCCTTGCATACTACGTATTAACGGCGCCTTGAGAGTTTGTCATCTTATTGACAACTCTGCGACGCCTCAGTAGCCACTTGGGCTTCAACCACTGCTCCTCTACGCCCTCCTTGGTTCTAACAACAACTTCCTCACTGTTTTCAGCAAGTATCTCGTCGACGGGATGATACATTCTGTAGCGGACATACTCTTGATCGGTGAAGGATCGTCTCTGGCTCCTAGCTGCTTCGATTCTCCCCAGCCACTGGACATTTCTTCCGTTAACGGAAAGATAAAAGGAAGCTGACCCTATGCTTGCAAAGAGCTTCAGGTAGTCGATTTTCCTTGGCAAAGCGTGCTGAAGCACGATCTTCATCCTAAATCCAGTTGATCGTCCTCGCAACAGGTTAATAAATTTGATAATGTTCAAACCATTTCAGCTACCTTCATCTCCTGTGGCGCAGATTTTCCGACTCGAGCAGAAAGTTTATCACATGTCAGGAAAGCAGTATGAAATTGAGTTGAGCACTAGCGCGGAGCCTCATATAATTATGTTTGAAAAAGCTACCACTCTAGAGAAGCAAGGCCGAAAAGTGATTCACCTCGAAATAGGGGAACCTGACTTTTTTCCACCAAGAGAAGTCATAGATGCAATGTATATTTCTGCGAAGGAAGGTCATCTACGTTACAGCAGTCCATCAGGCATACCTCAGCTGAGAAGTGCATTAGCACAAACCATCGGTAAAAGATACAAGGTTAGTCTCTCCCAAGATAATGTAATTGTTACCCCAGGCGGCAGATTCGCGATCTACCTTTGCTTTGCAGCCGCACTCAGGAACCAAGGGAAAGCCGCCATCATTGCTCCAGACTGGCCCGCCTACCGTGAATGCGTGAAATTCGTAGGAGGCGAGTATATCACACTTAACACTAGACTCGAGGACGGCTGGTCTCCATCCGATGAAGAAGTGTCGGGTCTGTTAGATCAAGGTGTAGGGAGTGTTGTGATTAACTCTCCGAGTAATCCGACGGGTAAGATCCTGAGCAAAGAGACTGTTCAACGAGTTGCTGAGATTGCTGCTCAGAAAGGATTGACGGTGATAAGTGATGAGGTATACTCAGACTATGTTTATCAGCAGTCTTACTACTCGATACTGCAAGAGCAGAGGTGCCGCTCTATTCTCATAGGATCTTTCTCCAAATGTTGGGCCATGACAGGTTTCCGGATAGGCTATGCGATTGCAGAACCACATTTGATCAAAAGTATGTCGAAGATTCAATCGTTATTGCTTACTAACGTGCCCGAGTTCGTTCAATTCGCCGCTCTAAAGGCTCTCGAATGTGAAGACGCGTTGAGAGATAACGTGCAGCTTATGAAAAAACGTGTTGAAAAAGCAAGCGCCACCCTATCCAAAATGCCCTTATCATTGCATGCTCCTGAAGGCGGCCTCTACGCCTTCCCCCGCATAAACAAGCCTGGGATAGATTCAATGGACTTCGCGCTACAGCTCCTAGAAAAGAAGGGTGTGGCAGTTGCCCCGGGCATAGGCTTCGGTCCGTATCCAGATTTCATTCGAATAACTCTGTCGCAACGCGACGATGTTCTCATGGATGGATTATCAAAGATCGGAGAAATGCTGAATGAATATGATCGGCTAGGAAAATAGTTGGTTACTCGCCGTTTGGTATCCTGGCTAGATTAATCGCCCGAATGATGGAGTAGATGTTTGTATACTATGGAGAGATCAGCTGCTCTACCCCGCTAAACATATCTACTCTAACTCCGACGCCATTTCTAAGGGCTTTCTCATACACATACCCTGCTACGACGACGTCTTGAACAGCTACTCCTGAGCTGTCAAAGAAAGTAATTTCGCCTTCGCCTGCTCGTCCAGGTTTACGGCCTAACAAGAGGTCACCTAGGTCTCCGTAAACGTCTTTGCTTGATATGATGCTAGCCTTTATGGCCATAAGCGACTTGCCGTCGTCGACAGCGGTGGTGAGCGAGTCTCCAACTATCTTGCTTCTCTTGAGGATCTTCGGGTCAATTTCGGTCCTTATCCCCATTGCGTTGATATGCATGCCAGGCTTAATCCATTCATCGAGAAGCACAGGTGTTGGTGATGTTGTCCCCGTGATGACGATGTCTGCTCCGTCTACTGCCTTTTGAGCTGATTCTACAGGCTTCAGGTCAACGGAGTATTCTTGGCTGATCTTTGTGCAGAATGCTTGACGGCGACCTGGGCTGCGGCTAAACACTTTTCCTCTCTTGATGCCTTCAAGGGTCTCTAGAATCCCGCGCAAAGTTGGGCCGGCCGTGTTACCCGTGCCTATTACACCTATATTCTCAGAATTCTTTCGAGCTAAAAGTTTTGCTGCTAGAGCTCCTCCCGCCCCTGTTCTCAGGGCTGTGATGTATGCTGCGTCCATGAAGCAGATTGGTAAACTTGTTTCAGGGTCGATTAAGGCTAGGCACCCTAGAACAGTGGGAAGATTGTGTTTGACGTTGTTGGGGTAGCTGCTGATGGTTTTGACAGCCTGATAGTCCTTTTCTTCCCCTTCCATGAAGCACGCCATCAGCTTGTTGTGTCCATGATGTTTGTCGACGAAGAGCCAGGAGTTGGGTGCATTGATGGTCTTCTCTTTTCCTAAGGCTCGAAAAGCCTTCTCTTGGAGATCGATGCACTCCTTCATGGATACTAGGCTCATGATTTCCTTGACGGATAGTATCAGGGTTTCTTTCATCTAAACCACCTCCTAAAAGAGGAACATTAAGAAATGGTGTAGAGCTCTTCATCCATTCTGGACAGAACTTTGCATCCGTTTTCGGTTATGAGGATGTCTTCCTCGGAGCCGTAGACTTCCTGATCCTTATGGTAGGCTTCTACTGAGAGAACCATCCCTGCCTTCAGCTCAAGTTCACTGTCAATGCGTATGAATGGTGGTTCACTGCCCTGAAGACCTACGCCGTGGCATAGATGCATGAAAGGATATTCACCGTAGTAGGAAGGTGGATCAAGACCCATGTTCTTGTATTGGCTAATGAAGAATTTCATCAGGTCGCTGGATTTTACTCCAGGCTTGATACCTTCTCTGATAGTGTTCTGTATAATCGTTAGAATCGATTTGTGATTACGCTTCTGTCTGTCAGATGCCGGTCCCACAGATGCCATGCGGTTGAATTCGCCCCAGTAGCCATTGATTATGCACCCTGAATCTATGAAGATCAAGTCTCCTTTCTTCAGAGTTTTCTCTTTGGGGGGGAAGAACCCTGTTCTCCACTCTGGGCCAGAATTCACTATAATCTGCGCTACAGGAGGCCTGTAGGCGCCATGCTCGACCATATGGTTCAGGATATGTTTCGCGGCATCAATTTCTGTGTCCCCTTCACGGAGCTGGCTGAAACAGTACTCCAGCGCCCCAATATTGATTTCATCCGCTTTTTGAATACACTGGATCTCCCGCGGAGATTTGATCATTCTCATACTCCAAAGCAGATCAGCGGCATCATCGAAACTCCCTTCGGGAAATGCTTTCCTTAGTTTATCAAATTCACCGTAGGGGACGGCCATCCGATGCTCCACACCGAGCTCCACACCGATCTTTGACTTCTGCAACCCCAAGTCTAGTAAGGCTTGTCTGACGGTTTCGAAGGAGAAGGGCTGAGTGTACGAGCGTATGTCTTTCACCCACGACGCTAGCTGAGCGTCTCTCTCGGTCAAAACATAGACGATAAGGATAGGTTCTCCATTTTTGGGTAGGATCATAACATGTGGCCTGGAGAAATTGGATTGATAATCTCTGGGTAAATGCCCGCTCAAATATCGGTAGTTAAGAGAAGAAGTGAAGTCACCGGTAACCATCAGCGCATCTAAACCCATTTCCTCCATTAATTCAATTGCTCTCTTACTGTGAGCCTGATATTCCTCAGCCGGGAAATCTCTTTGAACAAAATGATCCTTCAATGGTCACATCTAGGTGCCGCCAATGAGTCGCATCTAAAAGCCTTTTCAATTACTGGTTTTCATAACATGGTCTGGTGCTTGCGTCGGTTAGATTGGTGTAGGCTTATAGGCAATATATAGATTGATACGACTTGGTCGAACTGGAGAACGCTTAATGCTCATTCAATTGTCAGATCGGAGAAACGTCCCAATGGGTTGTCAGAGCCTAGTGACTGAACCTTACGACGTAGTCTCCAGGCGCTAGGCTAATCCTACGAGTAGAGCTGGTGCATTATGTTAGTTTACGTGAGGACTAAAGTTGCTAGCTGGTTAACCCGCCGTCGACTGCTAGGACCTGGCCCGTAACGTAACTGCTGTCCTTAGATGCGAAGAATAGAAACACGGGGGCTATTTCATCGGGCTGAGCGAAACGCTGCAAAGGATAGCGGGCCTTCTGCTCTTCTTCACTCCTACCGGAATAAGCCATTTCCATTGCTGTCATTGCTGTCTTCGCTACTGGGACTACGCAGTTCACGTTAACCCAGGGTGCAAGCTCTTTCGCGGCAGTCTTGGTCAGACTTATGATTCCTCCTTTCGCCGCAGCATAATCAGCGTGCGCCGGACTTCCCCTTAACGCAGAGGGTGCTGATACATTGATTATTCTCCCGAATTTCTGTGCTATCATATGGGGTGCGACTGCTTTGGTGCAGAGAAAAGTGCCCTTCAGATGCACATCGATCATACGATCCCACTGTTCTTCAGTTATGTCCACAAGTTTCTTTATTTCTTGAATTCCGGCATTATTCACCAAGATGTCAACTCTGCGGAACCTGTTGATGGCTGCATCAACCATTGCTTGCACTTCGTCTGCCTTCGATACATCTGCCTTGATTGGTAGGGCTACTCCGCCTTTCCGTTCTATATCTTCTGTCATTACCTTGGCCGCATCCAGGCTGGAACCTGATACTATGACAACTGATGCCCCTTCAGACGCGAAGAGCCCTGCCACAGCCTTACCTATGCCTTTACTAGAGCCTGTTACGAT
>JACQRY010000051.1 GCA_016206275.1 Nitrososphaerota archaeon | reverse complement strand
GTAGGGGGTTGCTAAAGCGTCGGTGATTACTGCGCCTTCTTCCAGCGGTATTTCTTGGGGGAGCGGCACTAGGTCTCTTTCTCTTGGGATAAGGACGTATTCGGCGAAGCCTCCGTTGATGCTGCTGCCCAGCATTAGGAAGTTTTCGCAGAGGTTGTCTCTGCCTGATCTGCAGTAGTAGCAGTTGCCGCAGGTCAGTATGGGTGGTGCTAGGACTCTGTCTCCTTTTTTGACTCTGGTGACTTGCGCCCCAGTTTCGCTGACTATGCCTGAGATCTCGTGGCCGAGGGTGATGGGCAGCCTGCCGAAGGTGGGTACTCCTTCATAGTGCTCAAGGTCTGTTCCACAGAGGCCGCATGCGGCTACTTTCACTAGAATGTCTTTTGGACCGACTTTGGGTGGTGGTGTGTCCGCTATTTTCATGGATTTGAATCCGTATAGTTTCATCGCCTTCAAGGCTGGTCACCAGACAGTAGGGAGTTGAGTAGTCCTTTTAGGATTCGCTGCTATTTCTTTTCTAGCCAGATGTCCCATTCGCAGTGACCGTCGGTTTCCATGGATTTTAGACGCTTGAACTTTATTTTGCCGCCTGACGCTGCGTTGTTCTGTCCTTCCCACCATTTGTCGCAGTATTCGTGGCAGGTTTTGGGGTCGGGGGATAGTTTGGCTCCTCCCTGGTTGAAGCCGTCTCTCCAGGGTATGAATTGTCTGCATGAGTAAACTCTCATCTTCATTTCTCCTGGTCCTAGTTCAACTATGTCTGAGGATTCTCCGATCATCCAGCTGCCGTAACTGTTGTGTTCGATGAAGGCGTCCCAGTACTCTGGTTTGTTGATGTCGTTGAACCGGGGGTCTCGTCTCATGAGTTCTCCTGTGTTTCGCCCGAAGAGTTCTCCGACTTCTTTGGACATTTCTTTGGCGACTTCTTCGCCGTAGCGTTTCATTACAGCGTATCTCCAGAAGTGGAAGATGTTGATGCCTATTTGGACGGATCTTAGTCCTCTTCTCTCGGCGTCGCCGAACTTCTCCATTAGGTCAGGGGTCTTGTCAACCACTGTGCCATCGGCTTTGTAGAGCTCGAAGCTTCTGGGAACATATTCCCATTTCTTGTATCTTGGTTTCCCTTCTGGTGGTTCCGGTATCTTAGCCATGGCTTAGGTGAAGAATTTCGCGTCGATTAAAGGATTTTCCCAACGTGCAGATCTTCGAGCATTAGATAACTGTTGCATATGCACCTAGGAGCATGAGTACGGTGGCTGCTATCACTCTTAGGTTTATCAGCTCGAGGCGTCTGATGAAGAGATAGGAGAAGATCAACGTGAAAAGGGGTCCTAAGCCGCTGAGCACGATGTACGTTGCGACATCCAGATCTGCCAGCGCTAGAAATCTGAGCAAAACGTTTGCAGGGGAAATGAGGGCTACTGCCAAGATGTATTTCATAGCATCTTTTCCTAGGTGGGAAAAATCGGGTGATGAGCGGCTTTTCCACACTATGCCAAGGTATCCGAAGGCGGCGGCGGATGAAGATATGAGGGCCCCGATCAGGGGAGAGTTGATCTCGTCGTATGCAAGCTTAACCAGTATGGGGGACGCACCCCACATGGCTCCGGCACCTATCGACGTTAGTATTCCTCCTAAGACCTGGTGTTTTTCAGCCAACTTTCTTTCTTTGCTACCTAAGCTAATGGATACTAGTATTGCTCCAACCAGCACCGATATGACCCCCAGAATTTCTCCTTGCCCTGCCTGTTCCCCTATGAATACGAAGGCTAATGCTGGTGCAAACAGGATTTGGCTCCTGAGTAGTGGAGTGGCGCGGGTGGCGCCTATGAGCCTTATTCCATGCCAGCTTAGGGTTCTTCCGATTAAGAAGTGTAGGATGCCTGACGCGGCAAAATAGACTATCGCGGTGATGCTTACGTTAGATAATAATCCGATTTCGCCGTCAGCTAAGGACGCAATTAGATAGATTGGTGGAGCTATTAGCAGTGTGATGAAGACCCCTATGACCGGCTCAGACTTCAGAGTTACTTTTCTGATCAGTACTGCAGTGACTCCGGAGAGTACTGCTAATACTAGGGCGTAGATTTCTCCTATCATTAATGAGGATGGACGAAAAGTCAGAGCATATTCAACATATCGCGGTTCTGGCGAGGCCGGTTTAACTGATAAATAACTGCCCTGCTCATTAGACGAAAGGCTGATCTTGCCTGTTAAGGAAACGTATTGGGAGCCTCATATTGAATTAATGTCTAGGAAGGAGATGCAGTTCCTTCAGCTCAAACGCATGAAACATGTTTTGAAGTATGTGTACGATCGTGTGCCGTTCTACAAGAAGCGTTTCGACGAAGGGAAAGTAAAGCCTAGCGACCTGCGAAGATTAGAGGATCTGAGAAAATTTCCATTCACCACGAAAGACGATCTTCGACAACACGGCGTGCCATACGGTATCCTAGCTGTTCCAAGAGCGCGATTGATCAATTTTCAGATGTCTTCGGGCACCACCGGGCGGGCAACAATCTACCCCTACACTCGCAGGGACATTGAGCTCTGGGCTAATGTTATGGCGAGGCAGCTGGTCTGCTGCGGGGTTAGGCCTGGGGATATTATGGTTAATTGTTATGGTTATCACTTGTTTACTGGTGGTCCTGGTACTCATCTGGGTGCTCAGAGACTGGGGGTTGCTGTGATTCCTTGGGGTGCTCAGCGGACTGAGGCTTTGGTGGAGGCTTTGAGGGAGAGGCGGGCCACGGTGATTGCTGGTACTCCTAGCTTTCTGTATCATGTTACGGAGGTGATGAAGGGTGTTGATCCGGAGCGGGATTTTGATCTTAGGGTGGCTTTGTGTGGTGCTGAGCCTTGGACTCCTGCTATGAGGGCTAGGTTGAATGAGCGTTTCGCTTTGCGGTCTAGGGGTGGGGGTGCCCGGGATTATTATGGGACTTCGGAGATGATTGGGCCTGGTGCGGGGTCTGAGTGTTTTGTTGAGCAGGGTATTCATTTCTGGACAGATCACTTCTATCTTGAGGTTGTTGATAGGGAGACTGGGGAGCCTCTTCCACCGGGGGAGGAGGGGGAGTTGGTGTTTACGCATCTGAGTAGGGAGGCTGCGCCGTTGATCAGGTTCAGGCAGGGGGATGTGACGAAGGTTTTGGATGATGGTTGTGAGTGTGGCAGGGTTTTTCCGCGGATAGCTGCGATTAAGGGGAGGGCTGATGACATGATTATCTACAAGGGGGCTAAGTTTTATCCGAGTCAGATCGAGGCTGTTCTCCTTAAGTTTCCTGAGGCGGCTCAGGAGTATCAGATCGTGGTTGATAAGACTGGTGCGACGCCGCTTGTCACTGTGAGGGTTGAGACCGATAGGGCTGACGAGGGTCTTGAAGATCGTGTTAGGAGTGCTTTTCTAAATGAGCTGTTGGTGAGGCCTGAGGTGGAGTTTGTGAAGCAGGGCGATCTCCCTAGATTTGAGGGAAAGGCTAAGAGAGTGGTTGTGAAGCAATAGGAGTTGTAGCTTTGTATTCTAAGAAGCCTTCCGTAAGACAAGTGAAAGAGATTACTGCCAAGGTTCGGAAGATACGTAAATCGATTGCTGATGCAGAGAAGTACTCGGCAAAGATAGGGGTCTTGTCGGCTGTAAGCTCTCTTAATTCCTGTGGAGCAATAGTTGATCGGCTGATGGAGAGTTTGTCTGATGCCCTTGACGCTGCCGAAAAATAATACTAACCTATGGTGGATGTTGAGCTTCGAAGGCTTGTCTTAGTGTCTTGAAGTGCTGAGTTTTGACATGATTGTTGTTGCAGGATTGGTCGGATTAGGCTGTTGTTAGCTCTTCGGCACTTCAGATGAAATCTGAATATGCAAAGAGGTTTTCAGGAGCCAACAAGTTAACGGTGCCCTTCAAAGATAAATAGATGAAGCACTCTACACTAATCTATTGGCAGTGGAAGAATGACATATGAGATGCTCAAGACGAGGAAATACTGGTTTTCCGAAGCGGATCTGATAACGCCAATAGACTGGGATTACGTGGACTCGCTTCCCCAGAAAGTGAAACTCTCTCTGGAACTTTACATGGAGGGGCGCGTCTCAATCGGAAAGGCGGCTGAAGTAGCAAGCTTACCGTTCAGAGAGTTTGATCAGTACAGGGCCAAGGCACGTATACCTCTCAGAGGGCCTCACGATAAATGATGCCATGCCAGTCGTTTCTAACACAACTCCGGTCCTCTACTTAGCCAAGAGTGGCAGGCATCGAGGGTTGCAAGGCGCGCTTTATGATGCTGAGGCATTCATAGATATCGCTGTGGAAATATAGGGTCGAGTTGGTAATTAGTTGCTTGATTCATCTCCCTTGGGATTAAGTTTTCGGGGTTCTGCTCCACTTCTCCGATTCAGCCAGTCTCCCCATCACCGTTGCTCCTAGGTTAGCCATCTTGGCCATTAACCTGTAATCTAGTTTATCGAAGGTGTCGGTGGTACTGTTGAAGGAAGTGCTGGGCCAACCTCTGATCCAGCATGCGGGCACACCTGCGTTAAGAAAGGAGTCGCAGTCACTGCCGTTCTGTAGGCTTTTTGTCTTCACGCTGATGTTCATGCGCTTTGCTACGTGAGTCACGAAGCTGTTTAAGGCTGGTGAGAGAGGGCCAGCTCTGTCGCGTTGAACCGTGTGTATGGTGCCTTGGCCGACTGAATCCAGGTTAACGTTAGCTACACATCTCTTCAATTCGTCTCTGTGCTTGTCAACGTGGTGGAGGGAGCCCCTTAACCCGTATTCCTCAGCGTCGGTTGAGAACAAGACTATACTTCTTTTCAATTTCTTGTTTGACAACGCTCTTGCTACTTCCATCATTACTGCGCCGCCTGAGACGTTGTCGTTGGCTCCTGGCGAATGGGGTCTGCTGTCTCTGTGAGCGGTAACTATCGCATACTCCTCACTTTCTCCTTTTATCTGGGCGAGCAGGTTCTTGCCGGTAGCGTCGCTGATCTTGGCGGTGAGTTCGATGCTGGCTTTTGCTTCTCGCCGGGAGGCGGCTTTTGACAGTCGTAGACCAGTAGCGGAAGATATGCATAGGGCGGGTATTGATCCGATAGGGTAGCGGAGTCTCCCGGTGTAGATGCCCCATTTTTCTTCCTCGGCGAATACGAGCATGCCTAAAGCTCCCTTCTCAGCAGCCTTCTCCGCCTTAAACGACTCGTGATTCTTACCTATTCTGGCAAGTATGATCTTCCCTCCAACGTCACCGATCTCCTCGTCAGTCCCATGACCCACGTCGATCACAGGCGCCGTCAGTGTATCCTTGGTCGAAGGGGAAGCTACACAGGGCAACGAAGGCGCCTCCTCCCCATTGATCGAAAGACGCCAATTATCAGCCTCAAAAGCTGTGAAGCTGAATTCCTCCACTCTGCATTCTAGTCCAAGAGATTCGAAGCGGTCTCTGAATAAGCGGAGGGCCTTTTCGTCGGCCTTGGAGCTAGCGGGTCTAGGCCCTATAACATTGGAGAGGTAAAGAGCATCAT
>JACQRY010000049.1 GCA_016206275.1 Nitrososphaerota archaeon | reverse complement strand
TCATGATTTTGTAGGCGTCATGGGGGTCATACCTGCATCCTTCGGCATAGTTGGTTGTTGCACCCCAACCCTTCTGTTCGTCATTGGATTGTCAAGCTTGATAGGCGTCCTGTGGCAGCTGACTGCTTTTCTCACTGTCGGAAGTTTTGTTCTTCTTCTCATCGGTATCTATTTTACAGGTAGAAACATGGTTCAATGCTTGAGCGATCTTGATAAAGAGAATACGCTTAGGAACGGTGCATCCTAACATCAAAGGCTCATTCAGTGCAGCAACTCATCTTGTCAATATCCCTGTAGAATGATTGCGCAGCCAGCTTGATTGCCTCGGACATGGTTGGAAAGACATGGACGGTATCGATCAAATCATCTATGGTGAGCTTGAATTTCACTGCCAGCACTCCTTCGTGGATCATGTCTGCAGCTATAGGTGAAAGTATGTGCACTCCTCGGATGCGCTTCGACTTGCGATCCACAACCAGTTTGACCAGTCCACGGGTGTCGCCTGTGATCTTTGCTTTCGGTACACTGGACATGGGTATCGAATTGCATGTACAGGTAAATCCGCTTTGGTTTGCTTTTGCGTCTGTTAAGCCTACGCTGGCGACTTGCGGCATAGTGAAAACGGCGTGAGGAACCGAGTTAAAATCCATCTTTCTCTTCGTCTGTGATAAAGCGTTGTGAGCTGCTATTGCACCTTCTTTGGCTGCTACGGTTTCAAGCATAGGTTGCCCAATCACGTCGCCGCCAGCCCAGATGTTTGGGACAGAGGTTTCCATTTCATCGTTTACCATGACCGCGCCGTCTTCTCTCAACTTAACATCGATGTTTCCGAGGCCTAGTTCACTGGTATTCGGCTTTCGCCCAGCCGCCACTAGGAGCTCTTGGTTGCTGTACATCTTTTTCTCGCCGCAACAGATGGTTGAAACGGTTTTCAGACTGTTTCTCTGGCTAACCTCTTTGATTTCTACACGTGTATGAATCTCTATGCCCTCTTCTTTGAGGTATCCTCTTAATGCGTCTGAGATCTCTGGTTCCTCCTCAGGTATGATTCTACTACTTCTCTGCAGTACAGTGACCTTTGTCCCGAAATGGGCATACATCTGAGCGAACTCTAATGCTAGTGCTCTGCCGCCTATGATCAGCAGACTGTCTGGCCGTCGCCTCGGGCTCAAGGCTTCAACATTGGTTAGATAGTCGACATCCCTGATGCCTTTGAACGGTGGAATATGGGGTGAGGAGCCTGTTGCGATAAGGAAGTGTTTACCTCTAATATTTTTCCCGTCTACTTTGACTTGGTTTCTGGAGAGAAACTTGGCTGAACCTTCGATGAGGGTGGCGTTAGGCAGACCATTGATGACATCCGAGTATTTCTTGCTTCGCAGCTCTTGGACGAGGCTGTCTTTCTCTTTTATCACTGAGCTTAGATTAATAGAGTCGACATTGAGAGATACGCCTTTGTAATCGTGATTCTCGTAGTAATATACGTCTCCAACTGTTAGAAGCCTCTTGCTGGGCACACAGCCCACGTTGACGCATGTCCCGCCTATGGTTCCTTGTTCTATCATTGCTACAGAGGCGCCTAGCTCAGAAGCTTTGATGGCGGATCCGAAGCCCGCTGCGCCTCCTCCGATTACAACGAAGTCATACTCGCTCTTCATTTGTTATGTTCACCTCTCTAACACATCGCAGCTGTAGAGGCTGGATGCGTATTTCACTAGGTGTCTTTCAACTATCTCTAGGATTGGAACAATGGTTTCTTTGTTTAGGGAGTATATCTTGCTCTTTCCTTTCCGATTGGATTTGACGAATCCGCAGAAGGAGAGGCATCTGAGGTGATGCGAAACCATCGTCTGCTCGAAGCCGAGTTCCTCGAAGATTTCTGTGACACTCCTTGGTTCCGTGTGAAGAAGGCTCATGATCGACATTCTTGCTGGGTTGGCTAATGCTTTGAAGAATAGTGAGTGAGGGGTGCCCCATTCTATTGACTTTAATGTCATATGACGGATTAGTCATTTATGTATTTAAGTGTTGCATCTTGATCCTAGGTTGGTTGGCATCCTGCTTTACACATATAGAGAAGTAGTGAGCATATATCTATGGTAACCATTGGGGAAGCACAAGTGCGCTGTGTGCGGAGAAGTCTACTACGTCAATCCGATGGTTGACTATGAACTGGCTTGCCCCAAATGTGGAACGGTGGAGCCTCATAGCATGATGGGCCAGAAGACAGGGAGGGGCAGCGATCTTTTCGACGATTAGTTATCTGCGAACATTACTTTTCTTCTTTACGCTTACGCGCAAGAATCAGGATTATTACCGCCCCTACGATTTCGCCTAATCCTAGGAACAGGAATCCTGCGGAGAATCCGGCTGCTGATATGACGACTCCTCCGATAGCTGGGCCGAGGGTGGCGCCTATGTTCCTGCTAGTGCTGGTGATACCCATCATCATTCCCTTACTCTCCGCGCTGCTCTCTGACGCTATGAGGACGTTTGAAGCCAGATTGGCTGTGCCCCTAGATAGACCAGTGGAGCCGAGTAAAAGTAGCATGAGCAAAGGGTTTGTTAACGAGCACATGGTGGCCACAACTATTCCAGCCGCGAATAACCCCAAGGCGACGAATCTATGGGGCTTCTTGTAACGATCGATCAAGTGTCCCAGAGGAATCCTAGCGAAACCCCCCACCACGATCATGCTTGAAAACAATAGGCCGATAAGCACCACATCAATACCTACTTCCGCAGCATAGACTGGGAAGAAGGCCCTTAATCCCCCCCACGCAAGAAACGAAATACCGAAGCCTAGCCAGCCTATTACAAGAAACCTGCTTAAGCCGGACGGTTTGACGGTTAGCATCATCTTTCTTTCACCTCTTCCCCTTAAGCCACGGATCCATACCAGAGCAACAAGAAGAGCTAAGACCATAGGAGCAGCTGCAAATACAAAGGTATTGGTGAAACCAAAGATGGATATCAACACTCCTCCCACCGCTGGTCCCGTGGCTGAGCCTGATAGAGAAGCGAAGCCCAAGGTCCCATAAGCACTACCCAACTTATCTCTCTTAGCCACATCTGCCAACGCAGCGCTCGCAGCAGGGTCGAAAGCCCCTATCCCCAAGCCTTGAAGAATCATCAAGAGGAAGACATGGAGCGTGTCATTGAAGACTGAGAGTAGGAATGAGGAGGCGATTAATGACGAGATGCCTATTGCCAGCAGCGGCAGTCTGCCAAATCTGTCTGAAAGAGAGCCGAAGGGTACTGCGGATAAGGCGCTTGTGATTGTGAAGAGCGCTACAGCTATACCGATCTCAAGTGGATCAGCGCCTTTTTCTCTGAGGAAGAGGGGGACGGCTATGCCGATGATGCCGTTGGCTGACCAGATGATTGCGCTTATGAGATATATGCCGTGGTCTGCCCTCAATAGTTGCCATCGAAGGTCTGAGACGCTGTGTTTTAAGTAGTGGTATTTGGTCTCCGTCGTAAACTGTTGCCTGAAACGAGTTTTCAGGTATGCTTAAAATAAATGTCGAATGAGCCTTAAAGATAGTGGTCATGAACAGAGATCTGCAATTTATTTATTCCCAACTATCCGAGATCATTAAGACGGAGAAGGACAGCGGGAAGGCGATAGGTAAGACTCGTCCCCTACTAGACGAGATAATTACTCGTAGGCTTGTCGACGAAAAATTCCTTAGACCCCTCTCCCACAGACCTGCAGCCTACTTGGTTCATAGGCCACCTGACCGCTCATATTCCGTAATTTCGATGGTTTGGGGTGCAACACAAG
>JACQRY010000011.1 GCA_016206275.1 Nitrososphaerota archaeon | reverse complement strand
CATCTAGGTCTGCGCAGGCTTTTGACGCCGCTACCCCTATGATGCAGTCACCTTTGCCATAGATAGCGGAGTCCTTTGTGATCTCGAAGGTCTTTTCATGTGTTGCTGTAATATTAGGATCGCCAGAAAAACTAATTATAGTTTCGGCAGACTCGGTCACAGGGTTCGCCTCCGCAGCAGTGAAGGGATGACTCCAACGGGGTTCATTATGTTCAAAGTCTTTTGAGACTTTAGCTGTGTGGGGGATTCTTACTGTCGTCTCGTTTTCCTATTAGCTTGCCGGCTGAGAAGTACAGGCCTTTTCCCGGACCAATGCCGTAGTAGTATACAGGCTTTATTGCTCTGACCTTTTTCTCAAGCTTCTTGGATAAGACATCTTCATCAGCGACCACTGCAACAACTTTGCCGAAGACTAGGTCTGTCTGGCCTCCGTAGTCATCTATCTTCATTAGTTGGCATTCGTAGTGGACTTTTGCTTCTTTTACAGATGGTGCCTTTACTTTCTTGGAGGGTATGGGTGTGAGACCGTAGGCTTCAAACTTGTTGAATTCAGGGGGTGTGTCAAGGCCTGTGAGGGTTACCTTCTCTATGGATTCTTCCGACGGGATGTTGACTACGAATTCGCCTGTGGCTTTGATGTTGAGGAAACTCTTCTTGGTGCCCTTGCCCTTCACCTTCATCCCTGTATGGCCTCCCATCCCGACTATGATCACTTGTGGGTAAGTACTGACATAGCTGAAGAACTCGTTGAGGGAGAAGGGCGCCACGTTGGGCATTCGGTCTTTGCTTACAGTGGATACCCATACTATGGGCGAGGGAGGCCATAGCATGTGAGCATCGTAAGGATTCTGTTGATTGATTTTAACTTTAGCCATACGTGGATGTGTGGATGGTCGCCATAAAAGGCCTTTCCCTTAACCTAGATCCGGTTAAACTTTAAATTACCCGCGGTTTTCGTCGATGGATAAGGATTCACATTGTTTCCAGCAGCAGCAGGGTATGACAGAGCTATTACGGTCTTTTCTCCTGACGGAAGGCTCTACCAAGTAGAATACGCTATTGAAACAGTTAGACGAGGAACTATAGCGGTAGGGTTACGTTCCAAGGAGGGTGTAGTACTAGCTGTTGAGGAGAAGACTCGTAAGCTGCAGAATGCAGAGGTGACTCAGAAGATATTTCAGATAGATGATCATGTTGGTGTTGCCGCGGCGGGGTATATTCCTGATGCTAGGGTTCAAGTTGATCAGTCCAGAGTTGCGGCTCAAAGCAATAGGTTGATCTACGATGAGTCTGTTGAAGTGGACACGATAGCCAAGAGGATTGCAGATATTTCACAGCAATTTACACAATATGCGGGTGTTAGACCGTTCGGCGTATCTCTGATTATTGCTGGTGTCGATAGAGGTGGTCCTAGGCTCTTCGTCACTGATCCAAGTGGAACATACTTGTCTTATCATGCAGTAGCTATAGGAGCAGGGAGCGAGCAGGCGACGGAATATTTTGAACAGAAATATGATCCTGAACTCACATTGGAGCAAGCATGTGTGCTTGCGGTGGAATCGATATACCTTGTCAGTGAAGATAAAGTAAGTTCCCAGCATATCCGAATGGCTGTTATTGACGCTGATACCAAGAAGATGCGTAGGCTCGGAGGAGCAGATGTGGAACAGTATGCTTCGAAAGCTAAGACAAGAGGCCAGCCGCCTGCTACACCTCCAGCTCAGCCTTAGAATTAACTGTAGTCCTGCGCAATATCTGTTCCTGAGAACAGTTTGGACTCTTAATGGTGGCTCCTCAGCCGGTGCTCTACTCGTATGCAACGGTTCATCACCACCTCAAAGCCTGCAGCTTCAGCCTTTTTAGCCGCGTCTTGATTTACGATGTCCACTTGCATCCAGATTATGGAAGGTTTACCGTGGCGTCTCCTTAGAGCGATTGCCTGTTCAACTATTTTGTGTACTTCGTTTGAAGGCCTGAATATGTCGACGATATCTATTCTCTTCTGAATGTCTTCTGGGATCTCGGTCAAAGATTTATAGGATTTCTCGCCGAGAATTTCGTCTGCTATTGGGTTAACTGGGATTATGCGGTATCCATGGTTCTTCATGTATTCAGCTATGGGATAACTGTCCTTCGAAGGATCCCTTGACAAGCCTACTACTGCTATGGTCTTAGCTTCTTTCAGGATACGGTCAATGTCTGCTTTCTTCACCAAGATTCTTTTGACTCCCTGTATCAAGGGAGGTTTGACCTACTCGCCTCTAAAAGTAGTGCTATTGTTTGACAATCCTTTAATTCAGCCCTTTCTCCGAGCTCCTTTGGGATATAATGGAAGAAGAGGTCACTCAGCTCTACACTGGGGAGTTATTCAAGAAAGGAATTACGGTATCGGGGCTTACGGTTGATAATGAGCTGGAGAAGAAAGGATACGGGGAGCGTATCCAAGGAGAGCTTATGCTAGGTGATTTTGAAGCACTCTTCCTTGTGTACACGGGTAAACTCAAAGTCTTGAGAAAGGGAAAGGAAGTTTCTTTTAATGAGCTTGTAGAACAAGCTTTGAAGAGGGATAAAGATGCTTGGACAAAGTTCCTAGTCTATAGGGATCTGCGGAGCAGAGGATATGTAGCTAAAGACGGGTTTGGATTTGGCGTAGACTTCAGAGTATATGAGAGGGGTGAATTCGGGCAGAAACCTGCTAAATACGTGATCTTCGGTTTGAACGAGGGAACTGAAACGTCTGTTGGACAGCTTAGGGAAACTGTTGATCAGATCACAAGGATGGGTAAGGCGCCTATCATAGCTGTAGTTGAGAGGCGGGGTGAAGTGATTTACTATCGGGTGTCGAGGACGCGTTTCTTGGGCCCATCATAGATTCCTAGTATTGAGAGACTTGGTGTTAGAGTTGGGACAGCCGCTTGATTTCTTGAGGCTTATGCGGCCTGTCAACTCGGTGATGGTGGGTTTTGCGGTGCTGGTTGGTGTGGCTGTTGTGTCACCTTTATCACTCCTTTCACTTAGGTCTCTTCAAGGCTTTCTCACAGGCTTCTTTGTTTCGGCTTACTCCATGGTGGTCAACGATTATTTCGATGTTCGAGTCGACAGAGTGAATAACCCTGATAGGCCCATTGCAAGCGGACGCGTCAGTCTTAGAGCATCACTCATATTCGCCTTTCTGCTGGTTGCAATAGGAGTAGCGTCCTCCTTTATCAGGTTAGAGAATTTCATCGTTGCCATTGTTTTCGCAGGGATCGGCTGGGCTTACAGTAGCTGGGGTAAAAAAAGGGGTCTGCTGGGCAACATGATGGTGGCTTCCTCTCTTGCTGTACCTTACATCTACGGTGCTACTGTTGTGGCGGCTTGGAGTGATCCTTTAGTTTGGCTTCTTGCTTCTACATCTTTTTTGGCTGGTACTGGCAGAGAGGTTGTTAAGACCGTACCTGACGTGAAAGGAGATGAGTTGAGGAGCATCCGTTCAATAGCTAGGAGTTATGGGGCTTCTGCTGCATGCAAGATTGGGGGAGGCTTCTATATTGCCGCGATCGTATCTGCAGCCCTCCCCATATTGATCGGCAGAGTCGGCCTAGTATACACAGTCCTCGTGCTGATCCCTGATGCAATATTCATCTACGCTTCCTTCAAATTGTTCAAAGACAGCTCTGATGGAAATGCACTTTTCATCAAGAAGCTGTCGCTTTTAGGTATGCTGACAGGGCTTATCGCCTTCATAGTGGGAGGCTCTGTGAAGAGGTGATGCAAAGCAGTTGATGTGGGTCGAGAAGCATCGTCCCTCCCACCCTGCTCAAATGGTTGGGAATGAGGATTCAAGAATAGGTTTCGTAAAATGGCTTAGAGGCTGGACATCTAAGAGTAAGCCTGCTCTGCTTCTAGGACCAGCGGGTACGGGTAAGACCACTGTTGTTCACGTCGCGGCGAAGATGCTTGGCTATAGACTCTTCGAGCTTAATGCTAGTGACACAAGGACTCGGGAGCATCTGGAGAAGATTCTCGGCCCGTTAACCAGATCTACTAATCTCTTCGGTGAGAAGACACTTGTCTTTCTTGACGAAGTGGATGGTCTCCATGGTAGACAGGATTATGGTGGCTGGGATTATGTGTCAGGTTTGTTTGAAGAGGGGGTTGGGCCTCTGGTTATGGCTGCTAATGATGAGGATGATGACAGGATCAGGAAGCTAGCTGGTAAGTGCAGTGTCTACCGGTTTAAGCCTGTGTCTCCTAGACTTGTCGAGCTGTATCTTCGAAATCTTCTAGAAAGAGAAGGTGCATCGCTTTCGCAGCATGTGTTAGAGGATATCTCTAGTAGAAGCAGGGGAGATGTGCGTGGGGCGGTCAACGATCTTCAGATTGCTGTTGAGGCTCCTTCTGCAGTGTCTCGTCCTAGCTACGGTAGGACTCGTGTCTTAGGGTCAAAGGAGGGCGTGGACGCTTTGTCAAGAGCTGTAAGCATCGAGGAAGCCGTTAACGTGATCCGCAGCTGGGATGCCCAGCCTCAGGACAAACTAAGAATATTGTTTAGGAGTGTCTTGAGTAGCAAGCTTGGGACTGATGCCCTAAGTGAGAGTCTTGAGGCTTTGGCTAGAGCTGATGAATTACTT
>JACQRY010000002.1 GCA_016206275.1 Nitrososphaerota archaeon | reverse complement strand
GCAGAACCGTCCTACATGAACCGAATCTAGGAACCATCCTGATGGTGGAGAAGGCCATAAAAGACTCTGGAGAATATCCTACGAAGAAGGCTCTCTGGAAGAGTCTCCCTAGGATGATACAGTACCAGACCTTTACCAGAGTATTGGAGTATCTGGAAAGCTCAAACAAGATCATGCAGGACGGGAGAACAATCACTTGGATAGCTGCCGATAACCCGAAGCTGAAGAAGCTCCTCGACGAAAGTGTAACCCTCCGCTAATCAGTAACCGAAGAACTCCTCATACTCCTTGTGCGTTCTAAAGTAGTCTAGGATAATTACTGACCAACCATCATCCTCTCCTAGAATGGTGTAGGTCAACCTCCGGCCTGAAGGCAGGTCATCATCTTTCAAATCGCAAAAGAAATTTATGCGTCTCCAGTTGAAGCGGAAAAAAGAGGGCGAGGGCTTTCAGTATTCAGTAATACAACATATGATGAAGAAATACAACATCAACCAGACCGCCTTGAGGATACTGGGACTGGAACGATTACAAGAAAGCTCTTCACCTGAGAGAAATACGGAGAGAGATCGGTGTTGATGTTAAGGCAATCCACATACAACTCAAGAGACTTGGCGCTGAGACACCGATAGGATGAACGCTGCAGATGAAAACATCTTTGTGTTCTACTCAGTTCCAGCAGAGTTCCCGGAGGGAACAGGACTTGCAGTGAGGCTTCCAGACGGGTTCAGGCGGGGGGTTGGCATGGTCGTGGAGAAATATTGTGGCGGCGGTAATTCTTTCGTGAGGGGTTCCTATAGCTTGTATATCATGGCTGGGGTGTCGGGATTCTGGAAATTGAAGATGATAATGCTGACGCTCTTGTGATCGTATGTATGCTTGGGTTTCAAAATGTCTTACCATTACGGAATTAACAGAATGCGAATATTTAAATAGAAAGTAATGGTAAATGATTTGTGAGAGTTATAAAAAGAAGGAAGGGAAGTGCGGAATACTTCTATTTGCAACATTCCTTCAGGCTGAATGGAAGAGTGGTTACCAGAGAATTTTATCTTGGAAAGCGTATTCCTAAGAACTTTGACGAGATTAAGGAAAAGCTGCTGGTAGAAAGTAGGAAGGCGATTTATAATGAGCTTAAGAGGATAAGGAGCAATTTCCAAAATGAATGGAGAAGGTATCCCTCGTCGGCTAAGGAGAAAGAACTGCGGGAGATCGCAATAGCATTCACTTACAATACCAATGCTATTGAGGGCTCCACGATAACTCTGGAAGAGGTTAGAGAAATATTAGAAGATAAAATAGCTCCTAACAAACCGCTGCGGGATATTCGGGAAACAGAGTCTAATGCAAGGGCTTTCTTGGACATGTTGGAAATTACTGAAGAGATATCTAATTCTCTCCTGCTGAGATGGCATTTGGAGATTTTTGGAGAGACAAAAAGTGACATCGCGGGGAAGTTTAGAAGATACCTTGTGAGGGTTGGTAGTCATGTAGCGCCTGATTGGCGGGATGTTGGTAATCTTATGGAGCAGTTTGTGAAGTTTGTAGGCGAATCTGAGCTTAATCCCGTTGAGCTTGCTGCTAGAGCGCATTACAGATTTGAGAAAATGCATCCTTTTGGTGACGGCAATGGACGAATCGGCAGGCTTGTAATGAATTACATACTTTGGAGAAACGGTTATCCTATGATAATCATTGAATTCAAGAATAGAGGCTCCTACTACAAGGCTCTGCAAAGAAGCGAAGAGAACCTTGTGGATTATTTCTTCAGAAGATACATTTCCATTCATAAGAAAAGAGTGTCAGCTGGGTGACCGCTCTTTCAATCCTAAGGTGTGTTTCATTTTCTTATATGAGCTCTCTATCAGGAGTGTTCCAGACAACTTCCTCAACATACTGTTCATTCAGGAATTGACGGTTCTTCTGCAATGATCTTCTTGAAACGTCGGGAGCGATGTGGACTGGCTTGACCGGGAGGATAAGGTTGCGAGGTAGTCTCAACAGGCGACATACAAAAATAGTCTCCGGAGAACATCTCTGAGGATGGCGAGTTCGGTTTCTCTGAAGGATATTCACGAAGAGATTAGAGAACTGAGGCTACTTTACAAGCACCTAGTGGATAGACTGATATCTCTTGAGGAAGCAACCAAAGAAGAGAAGGGAACCATCAGGGAAAGAGACGAGATAGTAGACGAAAGAGAGCTTTTGAAGACTCTTGGCGTTCACGGTTGAGATCAAGAGAAAGCTCTGAAGAGCATCGAAGTGGCTTACTTAGTTAGCGCTTCTCATATACCTTGCTCCTGTGTTTGGCCGCATGCAGAATGATTTCTCTTCGCTTTTGGTCAATAGATTAGATGACTCGATACTCCCCTATTCTTACTGAATACAGGTCCTTCAGCCTTCCCCGGAGAGGCTTGCCAGGGAAGGGGCATGCACTAGTTCTTCGACGTGATTAGTGATCCTTCGGTTTGTCTGCCTATCTAGTTTCTGGAGGTCTCTAAGAAACGCCTTGGTGGCGATAAGCCTATAGCTTTCCCCTTGACTTGAGCTCACGTTTGAGCTGCTCCCAAGTAACGGTTCTACCGGCTTTGAGGTCCTGCTTTGAGTTCTCTATCGACTTCATGAGCTCCTTGTCAGAAAGGATTTCTTGGGTCTCCAACACCTCATCCAAGACCCTCTTCGTCTCCATGAGCAGCTTCCTATCACGTCCGGA
Source organism: Nitrososphaerota archaeon (assembly GCA_016206275.1). Classification (GTDB taxonomy): domain Archaea; phylum Thermoproteota; class Nitrososphaeria; order Nitrososphaerales; family JACQRY01; genus JACQRY01. The sequence continues at coordinate 7,749 of JACQRY010000002.1, read as the reverse complement.
AAGCAGTGATTCAGCCATCATACGGCTTTCGCTCAGCCTCCCGTTATTAATCATTTATTCTGACTAGATGCCTTGACTCAGATTACCCCCATGGTGGAGCCACATGGGGATCCGCGAGCTTCAACGGGTTATTCGCAAGGTTAGTGTCCTAATGAAGAGGGTCAAAATATCAGGGGCGGTACCTAGAAGGCCCGGCGGGTTCTGAACTGATTTTGTCTGAGAGTTGGGCTCGCAGCCTAGGTGTGTTTGTCGTTTTTCTTAGTTAAGAAGGTATTTATGCTCGCCCGCTTAACTTTCTTAATCCTTGGCCATTTAAATGGCAGGCGGTTAACCGTACCTAGACATGATATTACTATAGTGGTTACATCTTATAGGGGCATCATCCCAGAACAAAGCAGGCATGCGCCATTGTCCCTGCCGTTTTAGGCATTGAGACGGAGGATAACCAATAGATCCGGAGAAAATGCGGCATTAGGACGTCTCAACTATGTCTCTTCGAGGAATCTCCTTCAGTTTGTCAAAATGCTCGTCAGATGACACTATTGCTTCAGCGTCTTCAAGAATAGCTGAAGATGCGTGGATAGCATCCCTGGGATCTAGCCTGTGTTTTTCCATTAGTTCTAACGCCAGCGCGATTATGTCTTCATTTACGTCTATCAGCCTTAAGCCAGGCATGAGGAGAAACGCTTTTCCAGCGTTTATGGCGTCTTCAAAGCTCCTGTATCTCTTGATTGCCCAGACAAGCTCGTCGAACGTCAATAAGGATGATACGGCATGTGTTTTGCCTTGTTGCACCCTTCTAAGAAGGGATCTGGCTTGATCGCCAATAGCGTCTTGGTTGATGGCTGCGTAGATGAAGACGTTGGCGTCAAGGTAAAGCATTCTGCTTGGCTCTTCCTGCGAGTTCTTCTTCGTAAAGATGGGGATCAGGCTTTATGGATCGGCCCTTCTTGGCTATTTTCTCCAGAACAGTGACCGTGTCGAGCTGGGATTTATGTATGATTACCTTGTCTTCCTCGAGTCTGAAGGTTACTTTTGAACCCGGGTGGATCTTGAGTACTTTCCGAAGAGTTTTCGGGATTACGACCTGCCCCTTGGGGCCGACTTTCATCTCTTCTTCGAGCATGTATTACCGCAAGCTATACATTGGTATGACTTTGATTTATACTTTCTAGACCTGTGGGGTTGATGTTGGAGAAGCTAGATGAATCGGTTTTCAATCTTCGTTTTATGAATCTAGCTTGTTCATCCATGCTATCCCGACTAGGTCAGCAGATCATAGCAGTCTGACAAATTCTTATATGGTAATCCCTGCTTGTCTTATCATGGCCTTCTGCTTGCCATTCGCTCGATAGACTAGACCAGATACTTGGGTCCATTCCAGCCGCGGTGCATATTATGGGTTCTTGCTTGTGCGTGCCAGCCTAAGGCTTGTCAAGACTGCCAGTAGAAAGTTGAGTGCTGCGAGAAATGCGCCTGATCTTCCCGTCCAACTGATTAGACTGCCGACGGCTGTTGAAAGGAAGCCGCCGACGTGACCTAGGGCTAGGAACCCTAGTGCTAGTGAATAGAAGTAGAGGATTTCTGATCTTGTCTTGAGATAGACCTTTAGGAGAAACAGAGAGGAGAGGGCGTAGCGGGCTATTGATAGTGCTAGGACCAGTCTGCCTAGGAGGGTGGGTCCTACGCCCGGTTGAAGGAAGACAGGAATGACATTGTACTCGATCGCTGAATAGGTGATCAAGCCAATAAAGGTCGCTACTGTGGCGTAGAGTATGGTGGTGACGGGTTTCCTTGGTCCTGAGACTTGTGGGGAGACGCTGGCTGCGATTACGAGGGCGCCTGAGGCTTACAGGATCGATGAGGGGAGTATTCCTATGCTGTATATGGTGTAATACGGGTTTAGGAGGTTGGGGAACTGGAGTAGCCACGTGGATAGGCCGGAGAGGCCTAGGGTTCCGCTGCCTAATAGTAGGATTTCAAATTGACCGGTTATCAGGAGGCTCTTTGTCGATACGTACGTTACGGCTAGTAGGATCGGGAAGAGTATGAATGTGTTGAGTAACGTAAACAGGAATGGGGGGTTCGAAGGCTATTGGGGGGATAAAGGGCTGGGATATGATGAGGCCGAGAATGATTAGCAGGTAGAGTACGGCGGATGCTAGGGTTGTCTGTTTGACTCGTTTTATGTTTATTTTGATTTACGTCCGAAGGCTGAGGCCCAGGCTTTTGCTGCTTCGTTGGTCAGGGATTTTCTGGGGCTCCCGGTCATTATTCCTTCATAGTCGGTGAACGGGGGCATCACCTTTATGCCTGCTGGGGTGATGTCGAATTCTCTTAGGCGTTTGTCGTGGTCGCTGCCTCTCATCTTCAATACGGCTAGTGCTTTGCGCATGGAGGACTGGATCTCGACGGGTTTTAGGATGATGATGCAGTCTACGAGGAAGCTCATGCCTACTTCTGTTACGGAGAAGGAGGTGCCGATTATTTGGGGTGTTTCCCATATGAGTAGTGAGCTTAGGTCTTTGGTTTTGAGGTACATTATGAGGCGGTAGGCTTCTTTTCTCATCTCTTTTTCGGCTATGTACATTTCTAGGTGGCTGAGGGAGTCGATTACTATTCTGCGGGGATGGATCTCTTTGATGGGGGCGTCGAGGAGGTTTTCTCCTCCGTCGGCTTCGAGGAGTAGTTCGGGGGAGGTGCATATGAGCCTGAACTTGTTTTCTTCCTCCATCTTTCGCAGGTCCCAGTTGAAGTTGTTGGCGTCTCTGTAGATCTGGTCGGGGAGCTGCTCGAAGGTTACGTAGATTCCGGGTTCACGGGATCGGGTTACTCCGTTGACTAAGTATTGGAGGGCGAGGGTTGTCTTTCCGGTTCCGGCGCTTCCGGCCAGCATTACTGCGTCTCCCTGCATGAATCCGCCTTTGAGCATCTCGTCTAGTTCAGGGATGCTTGTCTGGACTCGGGGCATGGTTAGTTACCTTTCATCTTTCTTCAGGTTCCTTAGGTAGTTTCCGATGGTTTCCTGGACTTCTTTATCTTTTGCGTGGTCTATGGAGATGGTTTCGTGTGTGCCGATTTGCTTTCTTTTGAGTAGGCCTATTTCTACGAAGTCTCTTACATCGGCCTCTATTGCGCTGGATCTTGTTCCGATCCTGCGTGCTACGCCGTTGATTGTGTCTATGAGGCCGGGGTTCTTGTGGAAGAGGACGAGTAGGTCTCCTTTGATTTCTGATGAGAGTAGTTTGCTGAGTGTTTCGGTTGCGCTGATCATGTTTGCTCACCTCTCCATTACTCTGTCTTCGTAGATCCGTTTTGCGAAGGTGATGTATTCTTGGAAGTTGAATTCTTTCATTTCATAGTAAGATAGGTTGAGTTTTCTGAAGAGTTCTTTCATGATCATCTTTTCAAGCACTATGGCTCCTTCCTTGAATATTGAGGATAGGCCGTTGTGGAACTCACTGGGCTTCTCTGAAAATTGAGATAACTGGAGGTGGAATAGGATTGCTTGCATCCCGCTTTCGCCTATTACGTTTTTTAGTCCCTCAGGTACGGCTTCGCGAAGTAGCTTAGCGAATTCCCTGTCTCGATGCTGCAGCCTTCCCTGTGTGGTCGCCACAGACTTCTCTTGGCGATTCTGCGGAGATCGGTTAAAAACAATACGGATGAGGATTCTGTATTACAGATTCAGGGGCTTTGCGAGAACATGCTATGCAGGGTGGTCTGGCTCTAGCAGTCTTCTTTATGTTCGCGTGTTTTCTATGTCTGGGTTCGGAGTAGGATTATTCTTATATGATAGGAGTGGCCCACAAGATTCTGATTGGTGATGCAGCGTATAGTAAAAGTGACTCGGAGAGGCCAGACGACAATACCGTATGAGCTTAGGGTGAAGCACGGGATTGAGGAAGGCGATGAAATTCTGATAGAGGAAGGTGAGGGAGGACTCGTAATCAAGATCATACCGAGGCTTGAAAAACTGGCGGGTGTTGATACAAAGTATGGGATGGTTGAAGAGGTGAAGCGGGAGGTTGAGAAGCTTAGAGAGGATTATTAGTTGAAAGAGGTCTTGGACACCAGGTTCTTCATCGAGCATTTCTACTCCAGTGACCCTGAGGTTCAAAGGAAGACCAGGGAGAAACTCAGGGTCTTAGCTAAGGATGGCGCAGGAATTGTGCCGGCCATCGTTCTGATGGAAGTGGTAAGTGTGACCTGCGAGAAGAGAGGGGAAGATGAGGCGAGTATCCGTTACTTATCGGTACTTAGGAGTGGGCTTCAGGTCGCCAATATTACGCCTGAAGTTGCAAAGGTAGCCGGGATGCTTCGTTGTATGCACCGTAAGGTACCCATGGGAGACTGTGTGACCGCGGCGGTAGCCATCACGTCGAACGCGAAGGTAATAACGGATGATCCGCACTTTGAAGATATCGAGTCTGTAAAACGAGCGTGGCTTTAGAGAGTATATGGGAATAGACTTGTAGGTCACTGCGACCTTAAGAATTTGACGGTAAAGGGGATGGGGTAGTTTATGTAATAAAGTGTTAGGGCTCCGGTATCTCCACTTTGATCTCTTTCTTCGCTTTGAAGTATTTGCTGAAGTTTGTTATCGTGACTCCTCTTATCTCCCTCGTTTTTGGGTCTCGTCTTACAAAGACGTAGTCATCTAGCTCCTCTGTTACGGAGGGTTTCGGTTCTCCAAAGCTTAGGTATGTAACGTCAGCGTCTCTGCCGTAGCTGACTATCAGCTTGCTCTTCTCCATACGATGTTGCCTCTCTTCACTCTGTCTGTAAGGTATGCGGTCAGTATAAACCCTTCTCCGTCTAAGGGTTTTACGACGACGGCCATGTACTTGGCTGTCACTGGAGTTTCTGTGAAGAATCCATAATATATTCTTGTATCCGCCAGAAACGTCAGCAAAACCATAGTTTTCATGATTGTTGGCAACACCCTAAAAAATCAGCGGGCCCGCCGGGTTCTGGACTGAGTTTGTCTTGAAATAGGGCTCGGACTAGCGATAAAGGTGGGATCTGAACCGAAATCGAGGCTAAGTCTCGTATCTCGGCCAAGGGCAGAAACAACCATATGCGCATAGTCGCGATCTCTTGTTCTAGGCTCTCATGTTAATTTGGAGTTAGCTAGTGTTGCAAGTTGTTTATCTCTTGTAAGAGCCTCTTCGTCTCTCCACCATAGGTTCTGATCTGCGAACTCTACGGGTACAGGCATCTGTGGTATTGGATTGATAAGTTGGTTGTAAACACCTTGTCAGTGTGGTGACAGACGCTAGAATATTCTAACGCTTGTTTGAAACCAACAGAAGGGGGAGGGGATCCTTGCTAGAGATTTGGTGCTGGGATATGGTGGTTTGGCTGCGCTTCGATGCATGGTTGATCTAGGGGGATATGAATAAGGATGGGAAGGGTTTGCTTCATGTCCCGGGATGGTGATGGTTTCTTGACTGAGGAGCAGCTCTTTTCTCTGGTTGATGAAGCTTGGTCTCTCTACAAGGAGTTTGAAGGCCGGTCTTTTCTAGTCAAGAAATCGATGCCGATCCTATTTTTCGGACAACAAATCCTTGATGACATTCAAACCTTCGATAGTTCGTCTTATGAGTGGTGTCTCATCTGTTCGCAGCCCAAACTGGGCTCGGAGTGCGGATGAGAATTCTGTTTTGCTCATGGTTTCTATGGCAGATGTTATCTGTTTGAGCACTTTCGTCTGTTCTCCGCATCTTGCGAATCCTGCTACTTTATGCCAGTCAGCACCTTCGCTCAACATTATAACATCCCTCAAGTCAGCGTCCCTTCCTGAATGTATCTTCATCGCCATCAGCAATTCTCTCTTCGGGACGAACGCATCGGCGGAATCGGTTAGCCCGACGACATTGGCTTCAGAGGAATTCTTCCTTATCAGCTCGTGGCTCCATTCTCCTCCAGTCTGGCGACATAGCAAACTGTTCACAAGCAGGTCTACTGACACCTTTCTGTCTCCTACAGGCTTGCTGTACTGCTGGGTCTTCGCACCGTAGATGCCTTTGAGCTGCCTTGCTGGCCTCTGCTTGGTGTACCCTTCTTTCTCCAATAATCCATCGAACAGTTTCGCATCTTTTTCAGATACTACTATGTCACAGTCCACGGAGAATCTATGCGAGGTCAGAGCGTTGACTGCATAGCCGCCTACAATCACAAACTTTTCCATATGGAGATCAAGGGCTTTCAGTATTCGGATAATCTCTGCTTCCCTTGCGGTAAGATCGGCTGCGTGTGACATCGACTCACCTGTTCCTATACTTCACTTTCAAGCCAAGATGGTATTCTTCATCCAGCATTTCAAGGGCAGGCTCGAAGGTGTAGATATGCTTCCTGCAGAACTCTACCGTATCCTTGAGTGGCTCTACCCTTAATCCTGCAACGGTTTCAGCCTCAATTCTGCTCTCTGGGTAAAGCACGTAGAAGACGCTGAACAATGTCTCGTTCGGCTTTGCGTCTGCCAAGAATGCTTTCCTGCCTGCTTTACGGAAGAATGCCTTCCACTTTGCCACATCTGCCTTCAGGACCTTGATGTGTATCGGGTAGAAGCCGAAGAATCTGTCTGCATTGTAGCCTCCCCTGGTCCAGACGAACACTCCATCCACATTCGTCAATGCATAAGGATACTCCGCATTCTTCAGAAGCTCGTAGCCAGCCTCTACATTGTTCTTTGCTCTAACGTAATCTCCGACAGATTTGACTCGGTACTTTCCGTACTCTAAGTGCTTCAGCATGCCTTTGTTTGCCATGTCGTGTAACACCTTCCTATGATTGGGGCTGGAGAAGGTTCTGGCAAATTCTCCGCTGGTGAATTCTTTTCTCCAGTTGTTGAGGATTGTCCACAGTTCGTAGTAAGACATAATGTTACTATAGCGGTTACATCTTATAAGGATATCATCCCGGAACAAAGCAGGCATGCACCATTGTCCCTACCACTTTAGGCGTTGGATTGGAGGAGAATCTTTAAATCTGGAGAAAATGCTGTATTATGGTGTTGTAACGTTGTCCGTGGAGGTCGAAGTTAAGAAGGTTGATGATCAGGGTAGGTTGATCCTGCCTGTTGACTGGCGGCAATCTGAGCTTAAGGAGGCAAGTGAGGTGTATGTGATAAAGCGTAAGGGCTACCTGAAGATCGTCCCTAAGCGGAAGATAGATCTAGTGAAGTTCTTTGATAAGGCTGAGCTTGGGGTGGACGCGATAGGCGAGTGGGGTGATTTTGAGAAGGTTCGTTCCGAGAGGAGGTAGAGCATGAGGTTTCTTGACGCGAACATATTTATCTACGCTTTCTATAAGCCGAGGAGGCATCTGAGCCGGCTGGAGCGGCGGATGAAGGATTCTTCTAAGAGGATTATCTCCGATGTGAATGATGGCAAGGAGCAGGTGCTTACTACTGTGGTTCATCTTTCAGAGGTGGTGAATATCTTGAAGCATAGTTTGAGTATCAATCAACTCGGAGAGCTGGTGACTGGCCTGTTGATGCTGGACAATGTGGATGTCCTTGAAGTTAGAGGAGACGACTATCTTGCTGCGGCGGAGTTTGGGGTGGAGCTGGGCGTCGATCCTAATGACGCCCTTGCCGTTCAAGCTATGAAGCTAAGAGGGGTTGCGGAGATCTACTCGTATGACCGAGTCTTCGAAAGGATGGACGGTATCACAAGACTACCTTCAAAGTAGAGGGTTCCAACGCAATCATAGTTCTCTTGAAGTACAATAGGTATTCAGGTG
>JACQRY010000041.1 GCA_016206275.1 Nitrososphaerota archaeon | reverse complement strand
GTTAGGGACAATTGTTAACAAGGATGATGAGTCAGCAGCTTAGGAAATGCAGATGTCATTCTCCGTCCAGCACACTTATAGGTCTAAGGGGCACTCTTGGGACAAGAGTGTAGGCAGAGGCTTTCATATTCAATGGAGTGGCGTTAGTGGGCACCCGAAGACAGTGCCCGTTGCGACTCCAAGAACAGGTGAGCTGAGGATGGATAGGCGGTGATTAAGTAGATGGCACAGCGGACCATTCTAATACTCGGTGGTGGGATCGGCGGCCTTGTAGCTTCGAATGTCTTGAAAGACAAGCTCGGTGAACGGGCGGATATCAAGGTTGTTGAGAAGAAAAGGTACTTCCAGTTTCCTCCTTCATACCCTTGGTTGATGCTAGGGGAGAGAAAGCCTGAGCAAGTTCAGCGCGAGTTTGGGTTGTTGGGAAAGAAGGGCATTGGGGTTGTTAGAGGAGAGGTATCATCGATCGACTTGGAGCGGCGCTCAGTTCAAGTTAATGGTTCTGGAATTGACTACGATTATCTTATCATCGCGTTGGGAGCCCAATACGCTCCTGAGAGGATACCTGGACTTCTAGAGAACTCCTATCACATCTACGACTTGGAATCCGCCCTTAAATTTCAGAAGGCCCTCAAAGATTTTAGTGGTGGAACCATAGCTGTTGGAGTTTCAAGTCTACCCTTCAAATGTCCTGCAGCGCCCTATGAGGCCGCCCTCCTCATAAACCACTACTTCAAGGGAAGAGGACTCGGAGATAAGGTCAAGATAAGGTTCTTCACGCCCGAAGGGCTTCCTCTCCCATCAGCCGGACCAGATATCGGTAATAGCATGTTCGATTTCATGAAGTCTAGGAGGATCGATGCAAAGTTTAAAGTGAAGCTCAAAGAAGTGAAGTCGGGCGAAGCCATCTTCGAGGATGGCTCAACAATCCCATTCGACCTCCTATTCGCCGTTCCGCCCCACAGATGCTCTCCTGCTGTAGAGAAAGCGGGACTATTGGATCAAACAGGATGGATACCAGTCGAACCTACGACTATGCGGACAAGATACGATGGAGTTTATGCAGTAGGGGACGTGACTTCTGTACCCACACCTTCAGGCTTCGTCCCGTATCTCCCTAAGGCGGGCGTCTTTGCTCACCGACAGGCCGAAGTCGTAGCTAACAATATCGCCGTCGAGATTAAGGGAAGAGGAAGGGCGAAGACTTGGGATGGCAGCGGGGCTTGCTTCCTGATGACCGGCGGTGGGTATGCTGGGTTTGTAAAGGGAACATGGTTTGCCACCCCCCATCCTGCAATAAAGTTCCATTCTCCAAGCAAAGTCTGGTATATGCAAAGGGTCCTATTCGAAAAGTACTGGATGAGGCATTGGTTTTGATACCACGCTATCCGTCTCTATGAGCTAAGGGCTCGAACGTTAGGACAATGGATGCGTCTTGGTTGGGACTCATCATAGAAGCTTGGACGAGAGACCCATACTAGTTTTCTGGGAGACAACGAAGGCATGTCTTCTATCATGCTTTCACTGTCGGGCCTCCGCCCTTTCACATCCCTTGCCCGGGGAGCTTTCCACGCAGGAGGGTAAAGCTCTCCTCAGGCAGATAGCAGAATTTGGTTCTCCTTTACCAACCGTCATATTTACAGGCGGCGACCTCATAATGCGATCGGATATCTTTGATCTATTGCAGTATGCTTCCACCCTAGGGCTACCGATAGCTGTCTCTCCAAGCGTCACCCCGTTGCTAACGGTTGACACTCTTAGACGTTTTAATGACCTCAAGGTTAAGGCTGTCTCCATCAGCTTAGACGGAGCCTTCGCCTCCACTCATGATCGGATAAGGCAGGTGTCGGGGACATTTGACGCCACCATCCAGGTCATCAAGGAAGCAGTCAAGCTAGGGCTCCACCTCCAAGTAAACACGACAGTCATGAGAAGGAACATGGAACAGCTAGCAGACATCTTTCATATGGTAAGGAATCTAGGGGTGAGGAGCTGGGAGGTCTTCTTCTTGATCAAGACTGGAAGAGCCTTAGAGAACGAGGATCTACGAAGCGTTGAATATGAAGATGTCTGCCAATTTCTCTACGATGCGTCACGATACAGTGTCACGGTCAGAGCAATAGAGGCTCCCTTCATAAGAAGAATAGGTCTCCAAAGAACTCGGAATGCTTCGAGTTGGAGGGGAAGCCTCTATGAGGATTTGACTGCACGGCTAGTGGAATTGGAGGGCCCTCCGACAGCTCCTTCCACTTTTCGTCCATACGGAACCTTGGATGGAGATGGTGTTATCTTCGTAGCCTTTGATGGAACTATCTTTCCAGGAGGTTTCGTCCCGTATGCATTGGGAAACATTAGGGAATCACCGCTTGCAGACGTATATAGGAAGCATAACCTCCTCATCAAGATTCGGCGTCGGGAGTTTAATGGAAGGTGTGGTTTTTGCGACTTCAGGTTTTGTTGCGGGGGTTCAAGGGCTAGGGCCTACGCCTATTCTGTAGACCCGTTGGGCTCAGACCCTGCGTGTATCTATGTTCCGCCTGCGGATAGATCTCGGTAGCCGTGGAAGGACTATGACTTGGTTTGATCTCTTGGTTTTATGGGTACACCTGCTTATGGCTATCGTCTTGGTTGGTGGGTCACTCTTCTTCTGGCTCGTTGTTATGCCTGAGTCGCATCGTTTGGCTGCTAATGAGGTGGAAAGGACACAGATGGTTGGTCGGCTCGCGAAGAGATTCGGTAGGGTTGTGAATCTGGTGCTGCCGGTTCTTCTGGTAACTGGCATTTATAATCTAACGTGGTATTTGCCGTCTCTTAGCTTGCTCTTTGCACCGTATGGGCGTGTGTTATTGGTTAAGATGGTGATGGTGGTTGCCTTTCTCTTCATGACTTATCTTCATAATGTTGTCTTCGGTGGCAGGATCGTTCGATTTGCGAGAGAAGGAAAGGTGCAAGAGTTGGCGAGATTGCGGAGGTGGAGTAGGCCTATAGCATACATTAATGTGGCTTTGATGGTTATGATCGTGGGTCTTGGGGTGTTGTTGTGAATCCATGCTTAATGTGGGTTCTTGGCACCCAGGTTCATATGGGTAAGGCTCACCGAACATGTTAGGTCAAAGGAATAAGGGTCGCGCAGTCGGTGATAATGTTGGTGAGGTGGTAGGATGTGAAAAGAGTTGTTGCCCTGGCTATACTTGTAGTTTCAGTGTCATTAGTTGCATTAATTTCTTTTCGTCCCGAATCAGATTCGTCTCCACCGTCCTCTGAGAGAAATTTGTTTTTGACGGTTCAAGAATGGGGGTTCAACCAGACCAATGGTGGACCTACGATAACTGTTAACGCTGGAGAAACGGTTCGGCTCTCAATAAAGAACACGGGTCAACTTGTGCACGAAGTTGCTGCTACACCTGTGATAGGAGCCGAATTATACTGGTACGTGATCGAGCCTGATGAAGCGGTAACGATAAAGTTCGTACCATTAGCCCAAGGTGACTTCTTCCTGATCTGCATGATTCCAGAGCATCTTAAGCAAGGTATGCAGACTCGTGTTATTGTTGAAGGTTAGTAGGACAATCGCTTATCTCAGTTAGGCTGATTCAGGGCGCCACTCGATCTATTCAGCAGTGATTGATGGTATTCTAATGTTGTGATGATTAGTGCCGGGCCTCTTTGTTGAACAAAACATCTTGCGGTGAATGTAGATGAGGAGCTAATCGATCGGTTTTGGCTATCTCTTCCGGACTAACATCGGGCTAATCTTTGATCGGCCACTCTCGGGTAGTGTAAATGTATTCATCCATCTGGTTGTAATCCAGAGCTCAAGATGATCCCACCCATGCCTCCCAATCTGAATTCCACTATTACAAGGGATAACTGTAGGTGATGGAGAAACGCAAAATCAATGCCTATAGTAGGCCTAGTATTATCAATAGGCCTGTAGCAACAAAGACTATGCCTGCCCCTGCTTTTATCCACTTGATACGCAACTTTTTCAAAAGGGCTTCTCCCAATGCTACTGCTACCACAGATGTGATGGCCAGAGCTATCATGACGCCAGTGAACACCATTATGATGGCTGAGGAGCTCGTAGCTAGTGCTATGGCGGCAAACCAAGTTTTGTCACCGAGCTCAGATGAGAGAGTCATCACGAAGCTCGACAAGGGCGCTCCGAGTTTGTAAGGGGTAACTGTTGACACCGAATTCCTGTAAATCAGGGTTATCATTCCTATCACTATGAAGACGATTGCTGTGCCGAATCTTAGGACAGAGAGGGGAATGAAGACGACGAAAGCTTCTCCAATCCCCATGGCGGTGCTAGTGGCAATAAGATGGCCGGCTAAGGCCCCGCTCAGAACAAGTATCGGCCGTCTGTAATACGCCGCCAGGATGATGGCGATGATCTGACTCTTGTCACCCATTTCAAGCAAAAGGGTTAGGAGAAGGCTCTGAACTAAGTGTTCGTAAACCAAGTTTAATAGTCTCCGAGACCCTTATTTAAAGACAGAAAACTCTGAGAAATCAGTCCCTTACTCCCAAAATATACCGCAATGCCACCAAGTACAACGAGCAGGCTCTGGAAGAGTCTGAGAAGATCCGTTAACACCATATTATCACTCTCTTATAGCAGACCAGAGCCTCACCAGTCTACTAGCAACATCATCGTTCAACGCCGTATCCACGACTATGTCGCCTTTGGTCAAATGCCTCTTTGCTCGGATTAGGAGCCATTTTTTGTATTGCGTAGTGAATTCAGCTCCAGACTCTGGCGCTGGTAATCGGAATTTCCGTGATCCACCAAAAGGCCCCAGAAGAGCTGCCCCAATAGAGCCGACACCTCCGCCAGATCAACATTTCTGAAGGCGGTAGGCGCCCCAGAAACGAAGACCTGGATGGCTAAACTCGGTGACGCCATTGCCAGATCAAGTGCCGATAGTCAGAGCTGACGGACCTTTCCTATGCTTATTTATCTAATGTCGGCGTTGTGTCAATGTGGACGCTGGATCAAGGAGAGTCTGCATAAAGCGTTGGAGTTCTGGGACACAGTTTCCTGACATAATAGAGTCCTTGTTTAGAGCCTTAGAAATGACCTTTCCTGCCCCTTTACTTCTAAGCTTACTTTCAATGCGCTTGATGTATCTTGATGGTTTTGAAGAGCTATGGACAACAACAAGGCCTACAGATTTACCTTGAACTCCTTCTAGCTGTTCTAGATAGGTGGTGAACGGTGGACAGGCGTAACCCCATTTGGGAGAGACCATTATGAGAAGATTGAAACCCGAGACATTGTTGATAGGTGTTTTGATTTTCGCCTTGAAGTTAGGAATTAATGATCTTAAGAGCCAACCATAGTAGGTGTGCTGCTCTGCTGGCTCTATTCTCCAAGATTCTGTTTCATGTCCGATATTCTTTAGAATATGCGTGAGATTGTCTTTGACAGAGGTGCATGTTTTGCCCATGCCAAAATAGGCTACTAAGGCTTTCACGCATCTTCACTTTTCTGTTCCAGCGTCTTCAGGAGCGGGCGATGTGATCCCCCACCATAATTCCCGGCACTGGTAGGATGATTCGAGTGCAAGTCAAATACCTTTGTAGCATTTCTGATAGGCGACCCTGAAAACTAAGCTTCATCTATTATCGTCTTAGGTTTTTAGCTGTGTACGGTTTGCTAATTGCAAGATGGAGTCTCTAAGAACGTTGGTGTTGTTTCGCTCTCGGTCCTTGGCTGAGTATAGGAGAGTGATGTTCTTCCTTCTTGCTTGTTGAATTATAGCTTGAAATCGCTTTCTCTTTGATTCGAGCTCATTCCAACATGTCTCCCTGAACTTCTCCCGTTTCTCCAGCTTGTGAAAATACCATTCTCTTAGTCGGTCGCTTGCGGCTATCTCTCTTTTCCATATACCTATCTTCATATCATGTTTGCTTGGGCCTCGGGGCCACAATCCGTCAACCAAGACTCTAAACTTCTTGCCCGCCTCCTTTTCATAAATTCTCTTTGGGTCGGTGTGGAGCATATCCGTATTTCTGGATTGGGAATGCCACATTAACTCTTCCGCCTAACATGTTAGGTGAAAGGGCTAATCTCAACATGAGCAAAAAGAGTATGAGCCTTGATCAGAGAGCGCACAATAGGAAGCCTAGCTAGGGGTGGGTATGCGGATACTCCGCGACTACTCGGCCAGCTGCCTACGTTCAGCACCAAGGGTACGCCTTTCTTCGATCCAGCAAATTGGCGACTCATAGTCAGCGGCCTAGTCAATAAGCCCTTGAAACTCTCCTACGATGAGATCATCAATCTCCCTCCGGTGCGCCTTATAGCAGACTTCAACTGTATCGAAGGATGGAGTGTCAAAGACATAGAGTGGGAAGGAGTCAGGGTAAAGACCATCCTTGAGCTAGCCGAGCCTATGCCTTCCGCTGGATACGCTTTGTTCAAGGCTGGAAAATTCACCAGCACACTTTCTCTCAGCCAAGCAGACCAAGACAAAACCATCCTTGCCCATAGATACAAGGGCGAGCCGCTAGCCTTCGAACATGGAGCACCATTGAGGCTGATCTTCCCCTCGCAGGAATGCTTCGAAAGCGTTAAGTGGGTTAAAGATATAGAGCTCATAGAAACGTATATTGAAGGGACGTCGAAGAATATCGCCCTCGCAAGAGTAAAGGACAAAACCAGCTAAGATCAGAAGATCATCGTAAACATGTTTGCCGTTGTAGCCGACGGTACGGTCCTCCTCGATGCTGGCGTACGCGAAGGATAGTCCACCTGCATATTCACACCTGAAAGGCTGGAGCTGGCACTTGCGGTGACTACTGGTGTATACGTTGTCCTAATTGGGGTCTACCCTAGCTGCGTCGCCAAAATAGGTAGCTTGGGCCTGATTAGGTTCGAGAAGGGTACATATGGGTACGTAGGCTCAGCACAAGGAAGGGGTCCGTTCAGCATAGAGGGAAGATTGGGGAGACACTTCCGAAAACATAAGGCTCCTCGATGGCACATCGACTATCTGCTCAGAAACAAGTCAGCCCGTTGCGTGGCCGGAGTCATCGCCAGCTCGAAGACACGATTTGAGTGTGTTCTTAACCGTTCGGTTCAAAACCTCGCGTTATATTCAATACGGCGCTTCGGCTCGAGTGATTGTCGTGAAGCATGTAGAAGTCATCTTACTTTTTTTGGAGAAGTGAAGACCGCTGAGGTCATACCTCTTGTCACCAGAGTTTTCCAGTCCTTGCACTTAAGGTCTCAAGTGGTATTAGGGATGCCGAGCTCTGATTGTGACAACTCAGTGCATGCAGCTCGGCGTTTATCCTTCACCGGTGAAGCTGAACCGAATGCCACAATTCCGTAATGGGTGTCAACCAGGAGTCAGGCTGAGCTAGGGGCGTCTTGGCCTCCACATTGACCCTTCCGACCGTCTTCATATTGTCTCTCCTTAAGTCTGTTGTATACAGGCGAGGGCATTATCTCGAACCGAATCGACGCGCCACATGCTAGGTAACACAGACGATGCACTGCAGGTTTTTACGAAAACTAACCAAAGCAAAGGCTAAGATAGCAGGTCATTACCTTTCAGAATCAGTTTCAAAATAAGAAACCTATTGAAGACCGGAGAAGCGACTTTCTCTCCCATCGTGTTTGAGGGCACTTGATGCTACGATAGCCATAATCCTTGGAAACGCGTGTTCCGGACAATGGGTGGGAAAGTCGCCGTCGTTGCTGGTTGTGCAAGGACTGCATAGACTACCAGTCATACCGCAAATGAGCAGGCATTCATCCTTTTCAACATCCTTTGGTGATGCACACACCTCAAGCTCTGGGCAGCCAAATGGTAGTGGTAGGTCTTTGACAGCATTATAGCACCTGGCTCCAATCACTCCTCGCTCAATCAAGGCGACTGGCTCAGTAGTAGTAATACATCGTACTACCAACTTTATGTTAGTAAAGAAATCTCTTCTTGCGTCATTGTAATTCTTAGTGCCCTTTTTAGTTATCTGTATTGGTGCCAATACCAACCCTAACCCACCCCCAACTTATGCAGAACGTAATTCTTTTCCCGCAAGACAGAGCGGACGCGTTGCTATAAATAGGTTCGGAAAGTAAGAGCTCTCAGCTTATACAATATTCATGACAACCTATATCGTATTAGGTTTTCCCGTTGGGAGGCTTGTGCTAGCAGCTCGGGTTTTGAGCTTATGATGCATAGGTCTAACAGCTTCTTCGCGATTTCGAACTTAATCATGCATGTTTCAAACTTTTGGCTTATAGCGCATAAGAGCAAAACTATTATGCATAGGTGTCCTTTCTCCGAGTAGCTTAATGCCTTTGGGAAGGGAGGACATCGATCGGCGGGACGCTATGATAATAGCTCTGCTGAGCCGAGATCCCGAGCTGCACCAAGCGGATCTCGCGAAGGCTATTCACCTTTCTCAGCCTGCGGTCGGCGCACGGATCAAAAGGCTTACCAAAACTGGTGTATTGTCTAAGCAATATGGTGTAAACCTTAGAAGGGCAGGATTGTTTGTTGCTAAGGTTGATGCCTCCACGAAGCACCCAGACGAACTCCTGAGAATGTTTGAGGGTTGCCCTGCTTTCTTGGACGGGTATATTACATTGGGTAGCAAGAATGTTTGTCTTTTCTTCGCCATGGAGGACCTTGCTTCGCTAGAAGCGCTCGTTGACTGCCACGTGAACAAGAACCATGAGGTCGAGAATGTTCAGCACAGCATAATCATGAGCTCCCATAGGGAGTTGGTCTTTCCGGTTAATCCAGTGGTAGGAAAGCGAGAGCAGCCCGCTGCCTGCGGGGCCTTTTGTAATACCTGTTCTCTTTGGAAGGGTAAGGGTGGAAAATGCTTGGGATGTCCTTCTACTCCGTATTATCAGGGTCACTTCTGGGGATGAAGTCTTCGGCAACAAGTTCCATTACTCTTTGTGCAGCCATTGCGGTGTTGATATTCGGCCATCCGCTACTGGTATAGGAGACTGATCCCATCGGTTACATTTCATGTGAGGTTCTGAGGTGCCAGTAGTGCCAATTTTTGATCAACTCCTTCTTAAGAGCAAGATCCTCGAGGACTTGGCTTTTCTTCTAGATAGTTCAACGGAGCCACAGCAGGTTAGAGCTAACGTCATACGGTATCTGAGACGACTGAACAAGAGTTGCCCAACCCCAGATTGCAAGCACGCACTTTCTCATGACGCCTTCGTCTGCAACGGATACGAAACAAATGCGGTAATTGTGAAGCCGGAGGGCGAGAACCTTTCGTTGAAACCCGTAAAGACACACCCATTCACTATTCCCGTTGTCTGCCGAGCCTTCTCCAGCCTAAGAGATCAGGAGAAGCTCAACTGCCGCTACTGTCTTGCCGGTAGTTTCTGCTACAGGAGAGAGTTGGATGGCTTCTACTGCCACGGCTGCGGCTTCTTCATCGACTTTGCTGAAAAGAAAATTGGGTATGCTGAAGAATGGAGAATCAGTAGGCTTGAATCGGAGACACCCATGGGCTTCCATGAGAACACACCTAAATGGTGTAGGACGTGCTTGGCCAAGCCGGTAGAATACAAGTTCGGTGACTACTATTTCTGCTCCACCGAGTGCCTGCAAAAGTATCTTGCTCCGTGACTTTCAGCCCTATAGATAGGGATGTAGCCTGTCGACAATGGCAGTCACATGAAAAAGGTGGCGCCTCGATCAATCACTCGTCGAACCTACAAATCCTATGCCTATAGAAAAGGTAAAGATATCCCTGAAATCAAAACTGAAGCTTAGCAGACAGCATCGTTAACAAGCTAATGCTGGGGAAGCTCTATTCTTTGATGGAAGTTAAGAAGGAATGCGTTGACGTCTGCATCTCTAAAGGATTTGAACCCCAATCTGACTTACATCGCTGAAGCCAGTGTCCGCCTAGAAGGGTACCAGCTATGGCAAAGACTATGCTTGAGACGATTACGGCTTTGACTGTGCCCGGCTCCTGAGCCATCGACTACCCGCCTTCCCATGCCTAGGGACGCCAGTCAGGGTAAAAGATAGAGAGGCTTGTCCCGTCCTAGGCTTCTACAGGCTCGGCTGGAGTTTGCCCAGGAGTTTTCGGCAGTTTGACCTCGAATCTGCAGTGGTCTTGGAATGTTCCACAACACTCTAATTCTACGACCTCGTTGGGTAGTCCTAACCTGTCTTCAATGATGACCTTTAGTATGCCTTCTTTGAACGGGCAAAGGGTGACCCCGACCCCGTACCGGTTACCTAGACAGTCGTAGCAGTCGTAGATATTTATGATTAGGGGAGAGGTGGAGACTGGTTCCATTCGGCCGAAGCCCTCCTGTTCCCAGATGGATGCTAGTTCCTGCAAGAGTTCAGTCAGAGTCGTGCTGGTCATGAGCTTGGAAATAGAGTGGCCCAGCTCGTAGCCTAGTCTTGTTAGAGCTGGTCTACGGTCTCCGGGGTCGAGTCCACACTTCTCTTTGGCCGACTTCATCGCCAGCCTTACTGCTGAGAAAAGATGTTCTTCAGTCAATGATTAGACTCTCCTTGGCCGGTGAAGATGTCAGGATTCTCGGCTCCTTCTCCGTAGAGGAAGCCCACCAGTCCCTTGGCGAGCCTGAACAATGCGTGGTCGACGAGGATGTATCTGCCTGGAACGTCTATCTTGAATTCGAAGATGGAGGCTGAGCCTGGTGGCACGTACCATGTTTCTTCATTCATGATGTAGGTGTCGGGGGAGCCTGTGTATACCTTGTCGAAGATTTCTCCGATCACGTGGAAGTTAGAGCCGATGTTAGGTCCTCCTACTCCGAAGAATATGCGAACCGTGTCTCCAACCTTTGCTGTCATGTTGAATGTCTTGGTGAGCGCATCTACGTGTCCGTTGAAGGTCAAGTATTCGGGGTGTTCCGCCAAAGCTTTGTCTAAGCTAAATTCTTGGTGGCCCTTTTCTCCGAATTTACCATTGGTATACCATTCGCCCTGTACCACATAGAATTCCTTGTCGACCTTTGGAAGACCTCCGACTGGTTCAACTACGATGACGCCATACATTCCGTGAGCTATGTGCAGATAAGGTGGTGCAAAGGCGCAGTGGTATATGTATGACCCTGGATTCAAAGCTTTGAATCTGAACGTCTTGCTTTCTCCGGGAGCCACATTGGTTACTGCTGCACCGCCTCCGGGGCCGTTGACTGCATGTAGATCTATATTGTGGCCCTGCTTGCTTTCAGGAGGATTGATCAATGTAAGCTCTACGAGGTCGCCCTCCATGACTCTTATGAGTGGTCCGGGCACGGTGTTGTTAAATGTCCAGAAGGTGAAGGAGGTACCATCAGCGATCTCCGCTGTAAGTTCTTGGGCGATAAGTGTTATTTTGACGGTTGTGGGCTGTGTTCTGGCTATTGGCGGTGGGATTTGTGTGGGATCTTTGGCTATGTGTTTGAT
>JACQRY010000039.1 GCA_016206275.1 Nitrososphaerota archaeon | reverse complement strand
TGGATATTGGATACGAAGTTTTTCGCGGTTTCAGTTGCCGTGTTCTATGGCTTATCGGTTCTGATGCTTCTGGTTTTCACTGCGCCTATCCGGCTTCCTGATGAACTAATAATCGTGTTTCAGGGCCTTGGCGTATCGGGAACACTCGCTGCCATGGTTTCCTTGGCAGCTCTGCTTCCACTGTATTTCTGGTATAGACAGGTGTCAGGCTTGGGGCGGTTGAGGAGTTTTCAATTAGAGTCCAAGGGTCAAGCATTGTTTCTCCCGTTGATTCTCTTTGTGTTAGCTATGAGTGTTAGGGCCTCTTTTGTTGTGAACTTGGGGTCTCCCCTCGAGAAGATTCCTCTTATCTTCCTCATTGTTTTGACGATCGTGTTGGCTGAAAACTATTCTGCATCTTCTTTCGGGTTTACCTTCCAGAACTTTGGGAGACATTTGGCTTTAGGTGTCTTCTTGTTTATGGTGAGGCTGCCTCTGCCGTACCTCTCTGTTTTGGCTGTTTTGAGCATCGTCTTCGATGTTGATCTGGTTAGAATCTTTGAACCTATTCCTTTTCTGGCGATGCTGTCTTTTCAGACCCTGGCAGTGGGTCTATCGGAGGAGGCTTTGTTCAGGGGGTACATGCAGACCAAGTTGAGTAGCGTGATGAGCCAGTGGAGAGCTATAATTGTTCAAGCAGCTCTATTCGGTTTTTGGCATGTGGTCTGGTATGTTGCTCCCCTTAGGCTGGAGAGCGTCGTCTTGAGTGTTGCGTTGTCGTTCCTCTTCGGTCTCCTTAATGGTGTCTTCTTCAGATATTCTAGGAGTTTGATTCCGCTTGTGTTGTCGCATGGGTTGTGGAATAGTTTTCTTTCAGGGATTGTGTTAGAGTCCTCGGCCTTCCCCGGTCTGAGCTCTCTTTCGGTGATACTTCTGCTTGTAGTTACGATTCCTATGGTTGCCCTGTTGGCCGTCTTCGCAGAGAAAATATGCAAGGTGTTCGGAGTTTCATCGATCAAGGGGTCTGAGGTTGGGTTATAGCTGAGGTGTGGAGTTAGGCGACCTCCTTGGAAATGGAGTTTCAAGTTTCCTGAGCCGATAGATCTGTGTCTCTTGCATTCGGGTAAAGTAGAAATATTCCATAGAGGGGCGTGTCTCGATGAGCCTCGGTAGCTCAGCTGGCAGTTGATATCAGCCAATAGCACTGGATTACGTTTCACTGCTCAGTTGCCTTGTAAGCAAGGGGTCGCGGGATCAAGGCCCGCCCGAGGCTCTATTTCGATTTACTTATCCCGTGTTGTTACTAAGAAGAATAGGGTTCTTGCATCTGCGGGAAAAAAAATTTCAATAGTTTTCTGCAAGATTCTTGTTGGATTGCTGCTTTAATGGAGGATTTGTACAGTGATGGTTTTCGGGTTTGAAGAGTTGAGTTTTCTTTTCGGACTATATACATATTTTTCGCCTGAACTTTTCTGATGTTGCCATATGAATACTGGTGCCCACACGCACATAGAATAACGTCAAGGGAGTATATGAACGACCGTTAATCGGGTTCTGTTGCATTTGTTTGGGAAAGAGTGGAGGCTCATGCTTGTTTTAGAGGAGCGCCTCAAACCAACGCGGCATCATGATCTAAATCAACCCTTAATATTTGGTGATACGTTGCTTATTCTGTTGCCTGTTTGCCCCAAATGCGGCACGTTTGTCAAAGACCTCCCAAAGCATCTTCGTAGGAAGAGGTGTAGAGCCAAGGGCAAACGCAAGGTTGAGATGCCTTGGCCGGGTAGTCCAGAGGAAGACCTTGAAAAGCGATTCCGCTATCCTGCTTAGTTACAATGCGAATGAGTGGTAATGTGGAGATGTCTTCAGAAAGATCTTCAATCAAAGTGGGCTCTGACTTCCTCACATAAGGCTTGTTTCTTCGCCCCTTGCGAACTTTTCTATCGCTATCTTCAGTTTCTAGCTCTCTGTAGTTATGCTTAGCCGATGAATATGGATATGCTGGTGGACTCTTGCGGTGGCTTCATATCGGTGTCCAGTAGTTGAAGGGTGTAGACACCGTTCCCATGCTTCTGGATGAACCTTACCAATGGAAACTGAATGTTCATGGAGTCTGAGGAGACCTGCCATGTTGTTGCGTAAACAGTTATGGCTGTTCCAGCGTAGGAGGGGCATCTTATGGTGCAGGGCGGGAAGACTCCTCCGGTAAAGTCACCTTGATCGTATGCTCCAGCGTAAAGCGGCTCATTTAACAAGGAGGGACTAATAGGGGTGGGAGACTTATCGAAGTAGATTGCCACCGTGGTGGGACTGACGGGGTTGAACAGGCTCCCTCGCAGGGTTACTATTCCATCGGAGTAAACGGGGTCAAAGAGATGCATATAGTAATTCTCAAAGTCTTGCACGAGGTAGACCGCTGTTTGCAAATAGGCTACTCCGATCGACACGCGGTTACGGTGCGGATTCAGAATGTTGTTTCTGTGCCCATCGTTGCAACATATAGTGTCGTTGTGCATCATTTGCGACTGCAACGCTTTGATAGCCTCCTTAACATCAGAAGTCGAAAGGTAACATGCTGGAGTGCATGAGAACACGCCTACATTCTCTGTCACAGATCCCCGTCCTCCCAAGAGAGTGTAGCGCATGTAAGGTTTGTATCCCTGATCATCCCAATGGCTAAAGTAACCGTTTCTAAGCATGGAGTTTGCATGATATTGGCCCGACGGAATGGGGCTCAGCGTAACCGGGGCAAGTCCCTCTATCCCCCTATCTTCATTGATGAGACTCAAGGCGTACTCGGCAAGCTCATCGTAATCATGTGGATACGAAATGTCAGCAACGACATCGCCCTGGATAATGACGCGCACCTGTGAACCAGTCTGAGTCGCGGTGGACGTAACAGTTTGAGTCCTAGTCGTTGTGCTGACCAAAGTTTCAGTCAATGTCCTAGACTCAGTGACAGGCGCAGTTGTAGTTGCGGTCTCCGTCTTAGTTTCGAAGAAGCTGATCCCATCGAGACTGTCTAGCCAGAGAACGGTTGCCAAGCCGAACAGTAAAGCCAGGATCACTGCAGCTGAAGCGCCCTTCACCCTAACCCACTCCTAAGTCATCTAGATCGTGCAAGAGGCATAGCAACAACCCGCGAAGGCGCACCGTCGCAATCCTCCACCTTAAGGGGCATGGTGATAAGGAAAACACGTGTGCCAACAAGTTGCTTCAGGGAAGAATTCAGACCTTCGATTATTCCCACCCCGTTCGATAAAAGCAACTTGTGAGTCTCAAATGTCCTAGACCCAAATTTCTCGACGCTTAGACTGTCTGTACCTACGCACTTGGCGTGCTTCTCTAGAATCCATTTGGCCGCGCTTGGAGCAAGATAGCTGAACCTTTTTTGATCTGCCTTGGATTTGCTTGACCCTGTATAAAACAAGACAATGTCATTAGCCCGTATCCTGTCACTGACAGCCTCAAGATCTTGGCTCCCAATAGCGCTTCCCAACTTCTTATGGGAGAAATCCAAAACCATTGCCTCTCCGCAGTAAAGCCTGAAATCGACCCTGTCAGCCCCTTTACCAGTGGGCAAGAAATGCAGAGGCGCGTCAATATGAGTGCCGGTGTGGGAACCAATAATAATCCTAGTTAAGTTCAAACCTTGCTTCTCTATGCTCGAAATTCTTGTCAAGCTGGGAGCTGGGTCGCCTGGATATACCTTCATCGATTCAGAGATAGTGCGACTTAGATCGACTGCGGAATTCAGAAACGATCTAATGCCTATCGAGTCTCTAAGTCGAGAAGCCCCTCTCAATGTATCCGCCTTTTGCCCCAGAAGTGGCTAATCTTGCATATATTCCGAGCAGACCCTCATTGAATGCCAAACCGTCAGGCAGATTGAACCTAAGAAGCCTCTTCTTCAAAACCTTCGAGGCCTCTTCGCGCCCCACCTCACGTCCCTCCACACCCACTACGTCGAGTCTTTTATGAGGAATATCTACGAGAACAATATCACCCTCTCTTACCACAGCTATTGGTCCACCCGACATGGCTTCTGGCGACACATGGCCAATCGCTGGCCCTCTGCTTGCCCCAGAGAACCTGCCGTCAGTGATCAAGGCTACCCCCGCCCAAAGATTCTTGTTGCTTGCAATTGCCTCAGTGACATAGAACTGCTCCGGCATGCCACGCTTAGGACCCTCATACCTAATTATCACAATGTCACCCGCTTTAACGGTGCCATCGAAAACAGCTTTGAGAGCACTTTCCTGCCCATCGAAAGGCTTGGCTACCCCTTTGAAAACCCGCATAGATGGATCCATTGCAGATTTCTTGACAAGTGCACCTTCCGGAGCAAGGTTACCGCGAAGAATAGCGATTGCTCCTTCCTTGTTAAGCGGCTTCCCCATGCTTTTGATCACATCGTTTTGCAGGATCTTCCAGTTGGCCAGGTAACGGCTGACTTTGCGGAAATAGTCCTTCTTCTCCAGATCAACTAGATTTTCTCGCAATGTCTTTCCCGTTACAGTCAGGCAGTCCATATGGAGAATACGCTGCAGTTCTTTGATTACTCTTTGGACGCCACCTGCATACCAAAACATGGTAGTGGTGTGAACACCCGTAGGCCTGACGTTAACCAATGTGGGAATCTTCGCATTTAACTTATCGAAGACATCGAGGGTCAGTTT
This sequence comes from Nitrososphaerota archaeon, assembly GCA_016206275.1. Classification (GTDB taxonomy): domain Archaea; phylum Thermoproteota; class Nitrososphaeria; order Nitrososphaerales; family JACQRY01; genus JACQRY01. The sequence goes on along the minus strand of JACQRY010000039.1, from coordinate 5,592 downwards.
CACCCCAGCTTCCTTAGCGATGACGGGAAGATGCAGCAGAGCATTAGTTGAACCCGATATAGCTGCATGCACCATGACAGCGTTTTCAAACGCCTCCTTGGTGAGAATCTTTCTCGTAGTAAGCCCTTCATTGATCATTTCAACTATCCGTTCACCTGCGCGCCTTGCGTTTGTGAATAGCTCCTTCTGAGAGTAAGGAATATTGGCTGAAGTGGGGACAGTCAAACCCATAGCTTCAGCCATCACCTGCATTGTGTGAGCGCTTCCCATAAACGCGCAGGTCCCGAAGGAGGGACACGCCTGCTCTTGAAGGAAAAGGAATTCTTCAGCCGAAATTTCTCCGCGCCTCATCATGGAGTATGTTGTCCCAACCTTTTCCAACGTCATAGGGCCAACTTCTTCGCTGAACTCTGGTCCAGGCATCATAGATCCGCCGGGAACTATGATGGCTGGGAAATCTTTGAGGCGTGCAACGGTTAGAAGATGAGCTGGTGCGTCCTTATCCTCACCCGATATCATCACCATGCCGTCGTAGTGGCCTGCTCGAAAATGGATTTCAACTTGGAAAGACATGATCTCTCTGCTGATAAGACTGTAACGCATCGCCTCCGTTCCTTGCATAACACCGTCGCAGACTCCTGAATCATAGTATCTTGCAGGGGCTCCGCCTGCTTCCCATATGCCTGCTTCGGCATGGCGACCCATCTCATCCAGATGCATGCTGCATGGCATCGCTTGTCCATACGATGATTCAATCATCACCCACGGCTTGGATAGATCCTGTCTTTGCCAACCAGAGGCTAGACGCAAGGCGTCAATCTCGGGACCTATCCGCCTCATCTTCTGACTGTGAAGCTTTACCATTTTTCCTCAACTCACGTTCCTGAAGTCGATGACCGTTTTGATTTCTTCCGGACCTGGTTTGAAAGCCTTGATGTAGTCAGTCGGAGACACTGTATTTGTTATCATATCCTTCAAGGCATTTGGAAACCGTTTCTCGATTTCTTCAAAATCCTTTAACCCTTCCTCGAAGTAACGTTTGTTAGCATTGACAGAGCCGAAAAACACCTTGTTGCCCAAAACAAGATCTGTGTATAAACTGCCTACATCTTGACGCGCCTCTTGGCTTTCGTATATTCCTAGAAAACACATGACGCCATTAGGGTTGAGCAGTTTCTGTGCTTCCATAGCCACTTTGGGAGACCCGGTTTCTTCTAGGATCAAGTCAAATTTTCCTAGACTGTTGATAGGCTGCTCCTTCGCGTTGACATATGCTCCGCCTACTCTTTCAACTATCTTCGCCTTGAAGCTTTCCTTACTCCTTGTGGCGACAGCAATGACATCCAGCCCCTTCAGGCGCAGAAGAAAAACTGTAAGCAATCCAAGCGGGCCAGCACCCAAAACCAGCACTCTCTTTGGCCTCCACAGCAACCTTTCCTGAATCTTGTATGCTTGAAGAACAGCCTTCTCCGCTATGCTCATAGGCTCAACTAATGTAGCTACGCGTTTGAGCTTGTCAGAAACCTTTACGAGAAAGGCTGAATCAGAAACCCCGTACTCAGCGGCAAAACCGTGAAGACCACGGATCCCATGCTCCTTATAGCCTCCTGTAAGACACATATCAGATTCTCCGCTCCGACAGTTTACGCAATCATCAGGACGCCGCACTGTTGGGACAACTAGATCACCCCTAGCTATATCAGAGTGTCCGCGTATTTCTTCGACGACACCAAGACATTCGTGTCCTACGACAAGGTAATCTGAACCCTCGGGAGGTTCACCATATAATCCGTCATTAATCTCTATGTCGGTTCCGTCGATCCCAACTTCAATTACCTTCAAAAGGGCCTGTGAGTCTTTCGGGATCGGCTTTTCTATTTCTTGGAGCCTAACGCTGTCCTTCTTCTTTGGGTTGACAACGATCGCTTTCACGGTCTATTCAATATTATTGTGCAGATTGGAGAATAAAATGTTATAGGAGGATGCTAGACATTGTCACAGGGCGTTGCGTATCATAAGCTGAATGAAGTGATTTCAAACTCTTTTAGATCAAACCTGCAAGCTATTAACTCGCGTTCTACAGATTTAGTATTTACCTGAAAGTGCGTCTTCAAGATTAGTCGCTGCGTTGATAAGGGCCATATGGGTATATGCCTGCGGAAAATTCCCCAAAGCTTCCCCAGTTTTGAGGTCGATCTCCTCTGAGTATAGACCCAAACTGTTAGCATACGATAGAAGTTTCTCGAAGTATTTTGTGGCTTCTTTCACTTGTCCTAGCTTCGTCAGACAATCCACTAGCCAAAAGCTGCAGATGGTGAATGCTCCTTCATCACCCTCTAGGTAGTCATTACTGTTGTATCTTTTGACTAATCCGTTTTCCAAGAGCTCTTCCATGGTGCGTTCTATCGTTGCTTTCATCTTAGGATGTGTAGCCGGCAGGAATCCGACGAGTGGCATCAGAAGATTTGAGGCATCTAGATCATTGCCACCATAGTACATTGTGAACGCTTTCTTTTTCTTAGACCATCCTTTTTCCATTATGTCATTTCTTATCCTGTTTCTTATGGGCCTCCATCTTTCACCATCGTCGTGGTATCCAAGTTCATCAGCTAAACGTATTCCCCTGTCAAGGGCTACCCAGGCCCACATCTTAGAGTGAACATAGTGTTTGGGCTCTCCTCTAACTTCCCATACACCTCTATCTGGACTCTCCCAGATCCTAGCTACGAGATCTATTATGTTCCTGATCTCTTCGTAAATGTCTTTAAGCTTACTGCTTACATATCTATGTGAAAAGTACGCGGCGTCTACAACTATCCCGTACACATCGAGTTGGAACTGTTCGTAGGCTGCGTTCCCTATGCGCACTGGTTTGGATCCTTTGTAGCCGTTGAGATGACGGAGTTCCTCCTCTACTAAATATCTCTCTCCCTCAACTCCGTACAGGATTTGAAGGTTTACTCCTGATTTTCTTGCAACAGAGAGGAACCATGACAAAAAAGCCTCCGCTTCCGCAAACTGTCCTAGCAGATTCAAAGCATACAAGGAGAAAGCAGAGTCCCGTAGCCATGTGTATCGATAGTCCCAATTTCTCATTCCACCTAGTGTCTCAGGTAGCGATGTCGTGGCTGCTGCAACTAGGGCTCCAGTTGGGGCATATTCCAAGATCTTGAGTGTCAACGCGGATCTCAAAACTTGCTCTGACCAGCGTCCACGATAGCTGCAGCGACCCACCCAGCGTCGCCAAAACCGTCGAGTCCTTTCAAGCTTCAATTCAGGAAGATAATCCGAAACACTTAGGCTCATATCCTCAGCATATTTCGCAACAAACCATGCCACCTCTCCTTTCTTCAAGACGAACTCCGCCACAAGGGAATCGTTGTCCTTCTTCAATTGTACACTGGATGACAGGGCAAGACTCTCTTTTTTGTTGACGGCTTTGCCTGACTTGTCGAAGGAAACATCGATCTCGGTGCGGCCTCTTGCATAGTTCAGTCTGGGTTCAAACAGTAGTCTCATCGCTACGTTACCCTTCAGACCCTCAACCTTACGGATAATCTCATGAAAACTGGTTTGAACACCCTGGAGCATGTAGCACGGCATGAAGTCCGCCAGCCTAACGAGTCCATCGGCAGTAGCGAAGGTGTGAGTCAAAACATTGGTGTTCTCTTCATATCGGGGCTCGGACTTGTATTTTGAGCGGGGAGCTATCCTGAATCTGCCTCCGATCTTGGCATCCAGAATACTTGCAAACACGCTGGGGGAATCGAATCTGGGAAAACAACACCAGTCTATTGACCCGTCATTGCCAACAAGGGCGCATGAATGCATGTCGCCAATTATGCCATAATCACTTATGCGTTTATACAAGGAATCGCTGGGCATTCAAAGGCCTCCTACCACACGAGCGGCCAACGCAAACTGAACATATTAATCTCTTAACACTAATTGTTTGTCGTTTTGATTTGTAGAAATATTATCTTGGGTAAGGAATTCGTCAGCCGAGATCAGGGGACAAAGGCTGTCGCGTCTATCTCGACCAGTATGTCTTCCTCGGAGAAACCTGCGATTTGGATCAGCGTTGAGGCAGGAGGCTTATTCTTGAAGTATAGCTGTCGGCCTTCCCGTATGGGTACGATATCTGCCCGTCGCTTAAAGTAGACCGTCGTCTTCACGACGTTCTCCATGGAAGTGTTTGCCTCCTCGAGAATGGCTTTTATGTTCTTGAGGGCTTGGATGGTCTGCGCCTTCGCGTCTCCCTTAGCCAGTCTTCCTTCAATGTCTCTACCTACTTGGCCGGCAAGATACAGCGTGTTGCCCACTTTAACAGCCTGAGAGTAGTGACGCCTCGAAGGAACCTTTTTCGTAGAGATGACTTGCTTTCTTATCAAAGCTACCGAATCAGCTTATCCAGCCATCTATATGAATCCGTCTAAAGCTATGATCAGCGAAGCCCTAGGAGCATCTTCTCCCAGTTACCTACCTTCCTTGGTCTAGGTGAACGATCTGTCTTCGATACCTTCAGCAACTCTTCGTCCTCCGTCAGCAGCAGAACATTATTGTAAGCTGCTGTACCATATGTCATTCTGTCAAAGTAGTCCCTCACACCATCTACATCTAGAAGTCTATCAGCCACTTCTTCTATGGTCTGATTAGTCAAAACGGTTTGCTTGAGTTTCTCTTCACCTTGTATTGTTCTTAATCCTTTACGATACGCTTCCAAAAGTAGTTTCTTCTTGGAGGGATATTTTCTAGAGAGCTTGAGTATGACCCGTTTGCCTTCTACCAGCGCAAGGGGATGATAGGTCACTGAGTAGGCGTCAAGCAGTAGAGGAAAGCCTGTAACAAAATCTTTCAGATCGACCTTCAAACCAAACAATGGGAGAAGGTAGGTTGAATCTAGCAGCAGTTCATCCATAGACTTCCTCTTCTTTCTGTGCCTCCTCGCTCAAAGCTTCTGCTTCTTCTACCTTAATACTGATCACTGGATTCTGCAGTAAATCTTCGATAGAGGGAACTGTTTCAATGATCATCTTACCATCCACAACTTTGGCCTTCACCTGCCCCCCTTTCCTGATCTTAGCCATCGCCCTAAGTTCCTTGCTGGTGAATATCTCGCCTTTCTTCCCAACTTTCAGGATGGTCTCCGACGCCATGCTACATCCGAGATAACTTGCTATCGGATATATTATCCTTTCCGACAAAATTCAGCGAGGCAATTGAAGGGTCTGACGCTCTCAGGACTAGTAGTCTGTCAAAGCTTCCCAATTGTATTCAAAACCTGCTTGGTCTTCTCAATCGGGTTGGCTGATCTAGTTATCGCTCCGCCTACTATCACAATTTCCACTCTGTCTTTGTATTGTGATAGACGCGGAATAGTTTTTTCATTAAGGCCCCCGGCTACCACTATTTTCGCGTCTGAGACCTCGTTGTAAACCTTCTTTACAAGTTCGAACGGGGCTTCTCCCGACATCTGCTCCGAGATCCCGGTGTGGCAGTTTATGTAGTGGGCTCCCATAGCGACGATCTGTTTTGCTCTCTCCACCTTTCTTTCAAGGGTTTCGTATGAGTCCAAGTCGAACAGTATGTCTC
>JACQRY010000040.1 GCA_016206275.1 Nitrososphaerota archaeon | reverse complement strand
TTTCGCCATATGTGTACTTAATTTAAGGTTTTCCCCGAAGTAGCTGCGTCAACCAGATTTCACTTACGCCAGTGCTTGAACTAATAGTCTTTACATGAACTAGTTCCAACAACTCTTAGTAGAATGATCTGCAGAAATTAGTGCGGCGTCTCTCTATCTCTCCCAATCTCTGCCTAACCAGACATCTACCCTAAGATACATTCCCACATGAACATAGTACACAATAGGCAGACTACCGACTAACAGTGGGCAGACAGCTCGGCTTACTCGGAAAGGGCGCCCAGCTCTATGCAGCTCATGATAGTGAACTGCCTAGTATCTCGAATATTCGGATGCTCTAAGGCTCTCAACCTGCTCTCCACATCCTTCAAGACTTTATCTTTGTCCTTACTCTTCTCAGGACCAAGCATCGAGTCGAGCAGCTTTTGAGCCGCCTCCATAAGAGTTTCCATAGGCACCGCAGGAACCTCGACGCTGTAAAGCCTCGTCTTGATCGCGATATCCATCAGATCTAGACGGTTAGTGGTGGCAAAGATCATGGTTTCAGAAGGATTCAGGTTGTCCACAAGATGGAACAACACAGAGTTAAGAGAATAGTGCCATTCTCGAGCAGCGCTCATGCCCCTGGCAAGCATCAGAGATTCAATGTCGTCGAAGAGGATCACGACCTTAGGGTTAATGGTTTGGCGGCGAAGTTCCTTGACATGAGAGAATATCTCATTGAATACCTGCTCTGACTCACCCCACCGTGGACTCGCTATCACCGCGCTGTCCACAGGGATTAGTTTTACGACGGCTTTGTCTTGCATATCGTAGGCGAGGCGCCTTGTTACCTGTTTGACGAGTTCTGTCTTGCCTGTGCCTACTGGCCCGTAGAGGAGGAAGCCTTTGAACGGAGCATTAACGGTGAATCTGCCGCTGGCGAAGAGGTAGCGAGTAGTCTTATAGAGTAGGTCGCTGACGGGATGGAGCGGCTCCATGAGATCTACTTTGGCAATGTCCTTTCCATCTATCTCCACAATTCTACCCTGTTCTTGATGTGCATGTTGATGACTCAAATTTTTCACCTTTTCTAACTTATTTTCTCAGGATGTTCTGACGCAAAGGACGGCTACAATTCAGGTAAATAAGAATTTCAGTCCCAGACATCGACAGCCTTGACGGTTGTTGTGCCTCATCGGCACCTACAGATAGTAATGGTTCAGAAGTCATCAATCCTTCACGGGGCTTTATATTGTCTATAGGTCTACACTCATTACACCGGAGCGCGGGTAATGCGCAAGAACCCAAAATACCCGTTTAAGATCTTTTGATACTCCCTTCGTCATCAGATTATCTTTGAAGCCTTGTGACTACTCGACGCGCGAAATCTTCCATTTGATCGAATACTCCCTGCTGCCAACCATAGAATTGAAGTAGGATGTAATTGAAGCCCGCGGACGCTGCCTGTTGTATCCTAGAGGCTATTTGATCGGGGCGACCGTGGAGAACGCTTAGTTCACTCAATCTGGCTTTGAGCTCATCTGGATTGGCGTCTGATAGTTCGGCAAAATACTTGATCTTCTTTGATAGTGCTTCTTCATCGTCAGCTATGATTATGCCGCCATCCCCGCTGTAAAGCAGTCTATCAACTTCGCTTGGGTTGCGCTTGTAGGTCTCGCATTTTGATTGTAATTCACTTATCTTGCCTGCAAGCTCATCTATTGTCGACAGTTTTCGCTTCTCCATAACACCTGAATAGGGAACCATGTTTACGCCAGTGGCGAGCCTAGCAGCTACGTCCAGAACTCTACTGCTTCTACCCGCTACCCATATAGGCGGATGAGGCTTTTGAACAGGTTTAGGTTGACACAAAACATTACTGACCTTGAATATCTCGCCATCGAAAGAAGCTGACGTCCTGGCAGTCCACAGAGTCTTGATGACCTGAATTGATTCTTCAAGGATCTTGATACGCACTTGTAGAGATGGGAAAGGTATTCCATAGGCAGAAAACTCAGTTTCATCGTAGCCTGCGCCCAAGCCAAGCTCAAGTCTTCCTCCACTGACATGGTCAACTGTTGCACCCATCTTTGCGAGCAGAGCAGGATTACGAAAAGAGGCGCAGGTAACGGATGTGCCAATCCGAATCCTCTTGGTCTCCGCAGCCAGCGCAGCTATTGCGGTCCAGCATTCAAAGACATCTAGATTAGCTCGCTGCATGTGATCTGAAAGCCACACAGATTCGAAACCCAGCTGCTCGGCTCTCAATACAGCATCTAGGAGCCTCGTGTAGGTTACGCCATATGGTAACAGATTTACTCCGAATCTCAGCCTCTTCACACTAATGACTTATTCCTCCTCATCTATCAGGGACGTGGCGCCAGCAGTATGGAAATATGTTTCTCTACTAAAGCATAGTAACTTGTCGTCGATGCAGGTGATGGTGGGCTGCTGCGGATGGGAAGGAACCGTTCTAGAACGATACTCAAAACTCATACAGAGAACAAGAGCCGTAGATATCTATGACCCGTTGATAAGAACACTATCAAACAAAGAAAACCGATACTAAATCCGTCTTCACGGCCTAGAAAGACAACTATACAAATACCAATACACTGAAAC
>JACQRY010000037.1 GCA_016206275.1 Nitrososphaerota archaeon | reverse complement strand
TAGTTCAAGCAGACCGCACAATTGACGCTTCAGGCAAGATCGTTTTGCCGGGACTTATTGATACTCACTCACACTTCAGGGAACCAGGGTATACTCACAAAGAAGACTTCTTGACAGGCACCAAAGCGGCTGCAGCAGGAGGAGTAACCTTCGCAGTCGACATGCCGAACTGTAACCCTCCGACCAGCAGCGTTAAAACCTTAGAAGAAAAGAAGAAATTAGCCCAAGCAAAAGCTGTAGTTGACTTTGGCCACTGGGTCTTCCCAACGTTAGAAGAAATCCCTGCTCTGGCGGACGCAGGAGCTTTAGGATACAAGATATTCATGGTGAAAGGGGAATATCCTTATGACCCGCGAATATGCATTGACGATCACGGTAAACTGCTTGCAACCATGGGAGAAATAGCTAAAACAGGACTGCCGTGCCTGGTGCATCCATCTGATATGGCGATCTTTCAAGAACTGTCAAGACAAGCTTGGAGCCAAGGCAAGAAGGACTGGGTGACCTTCGGAGAAATCTACGCTGACGACATGGTATACAGCACCGCCATCTCTACCCTCATACATCTACAACGGGCGACGGGAGTAAAGATGCATCTACTTCATACCTGCTCCTATGGGAGCATACGCGCCATAAGAGACGCAAAGACAGAAGGCTTGGATGTCACCGCTCAAATAGATCCTAAATACTTCGTAATTACGAAACGGGAGCTGATGCGACTGGGGCCGAGAGCGACTCCAGCGGGGCTGATCAGCCAGCAAAGCGTCCAAGCCATTTGGGAAGCGCTAAACGACGGCACTATAGACGTTATGGCTACCGATCACGCGCCACACACTCTTGATGAAATTAACGTCGCACTGCAAGACCCTTGGAAGGCTCCCACAGGCTCACCCCAACTTGAAAACTACTTCTCAATAATGCTCACAGAGGTGAACAAAGGCAGAATCTCTTTGGAGCGACTAGTCAAAGCCTGCACAGAGCAACCGGCAAGGCTCACAGGCCTATATCCTCAGAAAGGTGTCATGCAAATAGGCTCGGACGCAGACCTCACCGTAATACATCTACACAGGAAGAAGCGGATCACCAATGATAATCTCTACACGAAAGTAGGCTGGACACCCTATGAAGGAAGAGAAGTCGAGGGGCTCCCAGTCATGACCATTGTTCGAGGCACCGCAGTCATGGAAGACGGAGAAGTAATCGGCAAGCCCGGATATGGAAAACTACAGGCGTCAAGAAGAAGCAAGACGGTTACCAACTAGATTAGAAACGCCTTAAGTTGCTTTTGGTGCTTGGGCCTCTTCCTCCTTGAGCTGCCGCCTCAATACCTTGCCGATCAAAGTCTTCGGCAAATCCTTCCTGATCTCTACGACCCTAGGCGCTTTATGGGGAGCAAGCTTCTCCCGACAATGCTTCACCAAGTCTTCAGCTGAAACAGTCTTCTCATGCTCCTCCTTCAACGCCACATACGCTTTAGGAACCTCACCCATCTTGGGATCAGGAACACCGATGACAGCAGCCTCCTTCACAGCAGGGTGCTCAAACAACACTTCTTCAATCTCCTTTGGATACACCTTCAGTCCTCCAACATCTATCATGTCCTTCAGCCTGTCCACGATGTAGAAGTATCCGTCCTCATCCATCTTAGCTATATCTCCAGTAAGAAGCCAACCATCCTGCAAAATCTTCCTAGTCTCATCCTCCCTATTCCAGTAACCTTTCATCACTTGAGGGCCATTGACGGCGAGCTGACCAATCTCCCCAGCAGAAAGAACCTTACTAGGCTCATCTAGTGACATGATTCTAGCATCAGTATCAGGGAACGGCATGCCAATAGAACCAGGGCGAACCTTACTTTTAGAATCTAATGGGTTGCAGTGCGTGACGGGGCTTGCTTCTGTAAGACCATAACCCTCAACCAAGCTTCCACCAGTAAGCTCGTCGAAAGCTTTCATGACAGCCAAAGGGAGGGCCGCAGCTCCAGAGATACACGCCCTTACACTTTTCAAACTGTGGTTCTTGGACTCGGGGTTGTTGATGACTGCAACATACATGGCTGGGACACCGCAGAATATGGTGACACGCTCTTTGTCGAGGATTCTCAGAAGAGCCTGAACGTCAAACCTCGGGAGCATCACTATGCTAGCGCCGGTCAAAATAGGCGCGTTCATCGTTACAGTGAGCCCATAGATGTGGAAGTAGGGGAGCACAGCCATATTCACATCGCTGGGAACCATGGGGAGCCACTTGCTCGTCATAATGGCGTTGCAAACAAGATTGTAGTGAGTGAGCATGGCTCCCTTCGATGAACCTGTGGTTCCTCCGGTATACTGTAGTAAAGCAATATCTTCCGTAGGGTTGATGTTGACAGGCGAAGGTTCTCCATCGCTTCTGATAAACTCAGAGAAATCGATTGTGTCAGGATAACTCATCTTCTTCAATCCGCCAAGCCTAGTGAGAAGCCTCTTGACGGGGGGTAGATAGTCTGCTACACTGGTAGTTACGACCTGTTCAAGACGGGTACGCTTCCTGACCGCTTCAACAGATCTGAAAAGCGCTTCGCCCTTCAAAACGTCGCATGACGCTACAAGAACTCTAGCTTCAGAATCATTGAGTTGATGCTCTAGTTCCCTTTCTTTGTAAAGCGGATTACACGGAACAATAGTGGCTCCTGCCATTAACCCTCCGTAAAAAGCGATGATAAATTGAGGAATATTAGGAAGAAACAGAGCGATCCTATCACCTTTCTTAATGCCTCTAGTCTGTAGAGCTGCAGCGAACCGTTTAGCCTGTCCAGCAATTTGCTGGTATGTTAGCGAGACTCCTAGCCTTGGTTTCAGGAAATATTTTACCGCAGCTTTCAGGGGATATTTTTCAGCCGAAGAAGTGAGAATTTGTTGAAGGGGGATCGTTGGATACTCTATACTCTTCTCTACATTACTTGGCCAAGTCTTGGCCCAAGGCCTCTGACTCAAACCGAAAAACATGTGAGATGATTCTTAGTATTTATCTCTTGAATTCCATTGCTTGAAGTCGCGTAACGTTATATATTAGGGCGTATGTAGGATCGTGTATGCCTACGGCCATTATGCTGATAAATGCTGAGCTGGGGGCTGAGAAAAGCTTGATCGGCGACCTCAAGGCCATCGAGAATGTTACAGAGGTCTACGAGGTGTATGGCGTTTACGACATAGTTGTAAAGATTACAGCAGACAGTATGGATAAGCTGAAGGAGACTGCTTCTCGAAGAATAAGAAGCCTCAAGAACGTTCGCTCCACTCTGACCATGATAGTCGTAGAATAGCCTCCGCATTTTCAAGTAGACATCACCAGATATCTAGTTATCTTCTTTCCATTAAGGAGAGTTCTAGTGTTAACTGTATAATTATTACATCAATCGTTGATTACAGATAAGCGCCACTAACGCCTCATCTCCATCGAGCCCAGCTAGAAACTTTCTTTTTTTGCTGGTCTCTCTCGACTCTGTAAGGTATGACCCATTCACCCAGATCCAAGGCAAGCATGTTTTGTGATGAGTTCATCGGTCACACACTTTATAAGAATGGAAGACCATTGGAAACTTAGGGCATCTCTTGACGAAGGAAGCACTGCTATACGAACAGCTACCAGGAAACAGAGTGAGGTGCACAGCATGCGCCAGATACTGCAATATTCCCGAAGGAAAGATCGGCCTCTGCGGAATAAGAGGCAACGAAAACGGCAAATTGATGCTCTATGTTTACGGCAAGGTCATAACGGGGCACATCGATCCTATTGAGAAGAAGCCTGTAACCCACTATATGCCAGGCACCAAGATCTTCTCTATAGCGACTACCGGCTGTAACTGGCTTTGCCAATACTGTCAAAACTTCGACATAAGCCAAAGAAGAAAGGTCGAGGGGATTGACGTTACGCCCGAAGCGGTTGCGGACATGGCTCTTGCACGAGGATGCCAGGGTATGGCTTATACTTACAATGAGCCCACGATATTCATCGAGTTTGCAAGGGACGTAGGCGTGGAGGCTCATAAGAAAGGGATATTCAACATATTCGTCTCCAACGGCTTCGGCACACCGGAGGCTGTTCCCTTAGTCAAAGATTTTCTTGACTGCATAACCGTCGACTTCAAAGGTAGTGG
>JACQRY010000004.1 GCA_016206275.1 Nitrososphaerota archaeon | reverse complement strand
TTGAGTAGCAAGCTTGGGACTGATGCTCTAAGTGAGGGTTTTGAGGCCTTGGCTAGAGCTGATGAATTACTTGGCGAGATAATTGCTACTCAGAACTGGAAGCTTCTCAGGTATTTTGACACGATTCTTTCTTCAGGACTGCATAAAGCGCTTCCCCGTGGGAGGCTTGTTTACTATGAGGATGATCTACCTTGGAACATTAAGCTGAGGATCTGGAATGACGGCAGGGCTTTGAAGCAGATCAGAGACAAGGTTTCAAGGTACTTCAGGGTTTCAAGAGGTGATGCGGTATCAATATTGTTGCCTTACTTTACAATCATACTTGGCGCCAGACGTGAGTCATTAGAGCAGTTCGCCGATCTTCTCAGACTCGAAGAGTCTGAAGTTAAAGTGTTAGCTAAAGAGGCTTCTAGGAGAAGAGGTAAGAGTTAGTTGAAGATCGTTTTGGATGAATGGTTCAGCCTCCCTCGTCTAGGCATGGATGTCTTCACCAAGATAGTGAGGGAAGCGGGGTTAGAATATGAGAAGGGAAAAGGTTTCAGGGCCACTGCGAAGACAGATCTAGTGATGGTAACCTCTGTGTTGCAATCAGTCTTAGGGGAGGAGGCGGAGGTTGAGGTCAGATGCTTCATATGTGGCGAGCCTGTGGGCTGCTCTACATGTGTCTATGACACGGTTTGTGACCGAAGAAGGATTTCCCCTAGATGTATCTGCGAGAAATGCAAGAATGGGAAGGATGCTTTTGCAGTATATTCTATACGGTTTGCTGAGCTTCTAGGCGACTAGCTTCTGCGTTCAGCCTTTTGCCACGTAAACCGCGTGGGGAAGTTCAGGCAGAATTAGGTTAAGAGCCGTTTCAACTGCTTTCGGAGACCCGGGGAGACAGAATACAATCTTGCCAGTTATGCTTCCAGCTGTAGCTCTGGAGAGGAAGGCTGGTGAACCGATTTGATCATGGCTTACCTTCCTGAAAACGTCTCCAAATCCTTCCAACTCTTTGTCAAAAAGGGGATTAATCGCCTCTATGGTGACGTCTCTGGGGGAAAGCCCTGTGCCGCCAGTGAAGATCACTACATCGGCCTTCTCCTCATAGAGACTCTTCATCAGCTCCAGCCGTATCATGCCCACATCGTCGTCAACTATCTTTGTGGATGTGACAGCGTAGCCTGCTTTCTGAACCATCTGCTGAGCCTTTTCCCCAGACTCATCCTTCGTAGAGCCTTTGCTGACCTGTTCCCGGTATCTGGAGGTGCTCACGGTGATGATGGAAACTTTTGCCTCTTTCGAGGCTGCTGCTCTATGCTTCTCGTGAGGATGGCTCATGCTTAACCTTCCTTAGTACCCGAATATTGGAGATCTGGGTGTGCGGATACTGGCCGTCAGGAGTCTTCTCATACATCTTTACCACGTCCCAAACTGTGAGCAGCGCCGCTGAAACAGCTGTCAAAGCCTCCATCTCTACACCAGTCTTCGCCTCGGCAACAACCTTGGCCTGCACCTCTATTACTGAATCCTTCAGTTTGACATCTACTTCCACGCTTTCCAAGCCTAAGGGATGACATAATGGCAGGAGCCTTGGAGTCATCTTGGCACCCTGTATGCCGGCGATGATGGCGATCTGCTTTGGATCACCTTTCTCTACATTCCCTCTACGTATTCTTTCAACGGTTTGAGGCCTCAGCCTTATCTCACCTGCAGCAACAGCCTGCCGGTAGACGACGGGTTTACGGTGGATGTTAACCATCTTTATAGACATGCAATCAACACCGGGTACAGTAGAGTTACCAAATGTTTCTCTGATGCTCCATTTATGCGTGTTGCTTCTTCTGCTCGGCTCAACTGAGCATCGATGCCGATTGAAGTTTTATTAACCATCAAATCCCCTATTAGATATAGGATCATGGGAGCACGAAGGATGCGGAAGACCCGGACGTACAGCTATCAGGAGATGGTCTCCACTGCGGTGACAATCGGAGGAATCGCTTTGATAGCTCTCTTAGGGTTTATCCTTGTCCGCGTGCAGCGCGGCCTTCTTGGCATAATCTTAGCAGTGATTGCCGTAGTTCTGATAGCGTACTGGCTAACTGAGATGCGTAGAACCGTCAAGAAAGAGCTAAACCCTATCATACCTAAGAAAAGCTGGCAATACGAGATCATGGACGGGGGAAGTGAAATGACATTTGTCGCGGAGGTTCCTGGGCCTTCAGAGAAGATCAAGGTAAATTTCGTTAAGGATGTCTTGGAGATAGAGGGGGGGAGCGGCTTCAAACAGAGCGTGAACATCCCAGTGAAAGTCGAAGTAGGCAACTACTCCTATCTTAACGGTGTCTTACAAGTGAAGATGCGTAAGACGCAGTCCTAGACAGTCATGTTAGAAGAAGCCAAAACTCCGCGCATTTCGCAGCAAAGCTGAACGAGAATAACACTTAAACACAGCTTACTTCCGCCCCGCTTATGGAAACTTGGGCAAATGCGATCTCTGCGGTGTCGAAGAAACACTGCCTTTCAAATGCGCGTATTGCGGGAAGAGCCTATGCACTGATCATAGGCTTCCTGAAGCCCATGACTGTGCAAATCTCTGGATGGCGAAGAGGCCCAGTGGGATACCCTATGCTGAAACGCCCACGAGTGGTTCAGGTTCCTACGGCGGAGCCTCTAGCTGGGGATATAGGCCTAGGAGAATCTTATGGTTTGGAGCCCGTGAGCTTAAACATATTGCTGTGGGAAGCATTTTGGTCGTATTGGTAGGTCTCTCGCTGACTAGATGGAATGGACCTCTATGGTTGTTAGGTTTCATATCAGCGGTCTTCTTTGCGGCGTTCATTATGCACGAGTTGGCCCACAAGTTTGTTGCTCAGAGACATGGTCTTTGGGCTGAATTCAGAGTTCAGCCTATGGGTGCTATGATCACTCTTATCAGTGTTGTATCGCCTTTCAAGCTTATAGCTCCAGGAGCGGTAGTTATCTCCGGGTTCGCTGAGACTCCTGTTATGGGTAGGATTGCCGCGGCAGGACCTGTGACCAATCTCGCTATGGCTGTGATTCTGCTAGGAGGCTCCTTGGTGTCTCCGTTCGGTGTGGTTCTGCGTCAGGGTGCATACATCAATCTTCTTATCGCGGTGTTCAATCTGATACCTTTAGGTATTCTTGATGGTCAGAAGGTTTTGGCTTGGAGTAAGAGGGTGTGGGTCTTGCTCTTCGCGGTCTGTTTGATCTCACTAATATTCGTCTATCAGAGTGTCTTCTAGGTCGTTATTCAAAGATATATTGAAGCTCTATGATGAAGATGATGCTACGGCGATAGGCATGGAGATTAAGATTCTTAGCAAACCGGAGCTGAAAGACCCTGTGCTCATATCTGGGCTTCCTGGGAGTGGATATGTTGCCAAGCTGGGCATCGAGCACTTGGCGAAAGGTTTGAACTCAGAGCTTTTCGCAGTAATCTACTCTTCCAGTTTTCCTCCCCAAGTGATGACTAAAGCTGATGGCTCCACCGAGCTTATGAAGCATGAGCTTCACTACTGGAAGAATCCTGAAGGGGGTTCAGATCTCATTCTTTATACCGGTGATGCGCAGCCGGTCACTCCTGAAGCGGAATATGAGTTTGCCGACAGGGTTCTGGAGCTTTCCAGCAGCCTAGGAGCCAAAAATGTCTACACGTTGGCAGCCTACATAACAGGTAACTTCGTAGAGCATCCAAAGGTCTTCGGTACTGCAACAGACAAAGAGACGGCTCAGATGCTGAGTTCCATGGGTGTGAACTTAATGACTGAAGGGGCGATAACAGGGATGAATGGTCTCCTGATCGGGATCGCGAAGATCAAGAATATGAAAGGCGTCTGCCTCCTCGGAGAAACCTCTGGATACATGGTTGATCCTAAGGCTGCTCAAGCTGTTCTTGAGTCTCTTTCCAAGATACTTGGAATTAAAGTGGATTTGACGACGCTGGAGCAAAGAGCAAAGGAGAGCGAAGCTATTCTCAAGAACTTGGAGGAGATGAAGAGGACCGGCGAGAGAGCTGGTAGACAACCCGGTAAAGACTTGGGTTACATCAGCTAAAGGCTCTTGGGTTCTAAAAACTTGGCGAAGAGTCTCTGGATGCCAATTACGTTAGCAGATTTATCCAAGACGATCTGTAGATTTAGAAGCATAGGAGCAAAGTAGAACCAGAAGACCAGTGGGAAGTCAGCTTCAGCCCAAGGACATTGACAGAAGCTGAACGTTAGAGTCAGATTCAGGTTGACAAACGCTCCTATAAGCCCAGCGATCTTGATGAAGACGCCGAGAATAATCATTAGGCCCACGGTGGTCTCTAGAACTGTTATTGCTATGGCTGTTGCCTCCAAGTTCGGAGAAACAAAAATCCGCAGAACGTCTCCGTAGAAAGGTACGTAATTGCCTTGGGCTGCCGTGTTGACAAGAACTTGTACTCCTGACCTGTCGAACCATCGTTGGCTTGAAAAGAAGAGCCAGTACCCTCCCACGATTATTCGGAGCATGAGCTGCCACATCAGTCGTATCCGGCTCGACTTCAGAGTCAACGCCCTTGTGAAGCTAGTTGAATGGTTACTTCTCCCTCTATGTAGGCTGCGACGCTGAGCTCTGCGATGATGAATCCAACGGTGAGCCAAAGGCCTCTGCTCTTGAGGAGGCGTGCAGCGTACTTATGGAAATCAACTGCATCGTCTTTGCGGCGCATCCACATCATTGCGTACATGTAACCTAAACCGGCGGAGAAGATGACTGTAGGTAGCTCGATGACTCCGTGGGGAAGAATGAGGAGGAGAAGTTGAAGAGGTCCACCAGCTATACTTCCCAAAACGAATACTATTCCGATAATCACTCCGTTTGCAAACATGATTATGAGTGGATACGCGAGTACCGCTAGAGAGGTGAGTCGTTGATCTGGAGTCATGGTCTTGGCTGTTCTTGAGGTCAGGCGGTAAGCCAGTTCGATGGGTGCTGCAAGGACTCTTGTTACGGTTGAATAGACACTGTTTTTTCTAAGATATGCGTCTAAGGCCCCTAAGCCTAGGGGCACGGTGGCTGCAAGAACTGCAACCATAGTGTTCTGGAGAAAGATGGCTGCTGCAAGAGAACCGGTTAGCTGTTGCATAGCTTGAACCCTGCCCAATATTGACTTGAATACGGGTTCGATACCACCAGCTAGTGTTTGAGGAGACGGTATGAAGGCGAGTACTACTAGGATCCCTATGATAACGGCTGTTAAGAAGATCTTTGCGGCCCAGTAGACTGCCCTTTTGCTTCCTAACCCGTCGTAGACATCGTCACTGATTTTTCTGAGCAGGATAATGTATCCTGCCAAAAGGATTATTGCCACAACATAGGCTGAAGCAAGTTCAGTGAGAACCAAAGCTTTGATGTCTGCTCCTGACTGCGGCTATCTGTTGTTATTCGTCGCCTCTGACAAAACCTTTGCTATTGATTGATGTTGTGGAAGGAGGTTGATCATTGGCGGTGAAATAAGCTCCGGTGTAGGATTGACCTAGGGGGAGTTTAAAAAGAATGTCAGAGTAAAAGTATATTCAGACGATGCTTTACAAGATTTGTCGGAAGAGCAGGGCCTTCATCAATAGTAATTATGATTACCATTCCCTACGATAAATCATTCCTCCTTGCTATACGATAACACAAATATGATGCTCTTCTACCAAGGATTTCATATGCGCAGGAAAATCAGTTCACTGTTTGTTTGAGCCTAAACCGTTACAGTCAGAAGAACAACAGGCATGTCTCTCTATAACCTCTTCAAAGAGAAAACTCATTAAGCATCAGTCTTCTCTTCGATCTCCATCATGCGCATTAACGCTCACAGGCCGATGGTGATGGCTAGAAGCGGAATGGTTTCTTCGGGCCACTGGCTGGCCTCTCAAGCAGGTCTACGGGTCTTGATGGAAGGAGGTAATGCTATTGATGCGGCAATAGCTGTCTCATCAGTTCTATGCGTCGCTAGACCTCAGATGTGTAGCTTGGGGGGGGATGGATTTGCCTTGATCTATTCTGCTGACGAAGGTAAGATTCATGCTCTTAATGCAAGCGGTCCTGCGCCTCAGAAGGCTAGCATAGATTTCTATGCTTCTAAGGGTTTGAAGAAGATTCCTTTGACCGGTATTCTTAGCATAGCTGTTCCAGGATTGGTCAGCGCTTGGAGCGAGGCTTTGAACAGGTTCGGCAGCAAAAGCCTGTCATCTCTGTTACGTTCCGCCATCGAATATGCTTCTAGCGGATTCCCCGT
Source organism: Nitrososphaerota archaeon (assembly GCA_016206275.1). Classification (GTDB taxonomy): domain Archaea; phylum Thermoproteota; class Nitrososphaeria; order Nitrososphaerales; family JACQRY01; genus JACQRY01. Next base: position 127 of record JACQRY010000004.1, on the reverse strand, counting down.
ATATGGTAGTTTGGCAAGCTCCATCCGCAAAAGTAGTTACGCTTACCCAGACAGCATATCGAAGGGTTTCTTCGTAAACGGTTTGCCGCCGCGGGAAGGAGATGTTCTCGTTCAGCCGGGGCTCGCG
>JACQRY010000038.1 GCA_016206275.1 Nitrososphaerota archaeon | reverse complement strand
TTAGACCTTCTAAGAGACGAGCTGGATCTTACGGGAACAAAGAAAGGCTGCAACGAAGGAGCCTGCGCAGCCTGCACAGTATTGATGAACGGCAAGGCTATTCTGTCATGCCTAACCTTCGCTGTGCAAACCGACGGCCAAAAGATCACCACCATAGAGGGATTGGAGACAAGAGGTGTACTTCACCCCCTTCAAAAAGCCTTCATAGAATACGATGGACTGCAATGTGGCTTCTGCACTCCGGGCCAAATAATGGCGTCAAAAGCCCTACTTGACTCTAACCCTACTCCCACTGAAGATGATGTGAAAAAGGCCCTAGCGGGGAACATTTGTCGCTGCGGCTCCTACAACAAGATCGTCGAGTCAGTAATCGCTGCTGCCCAAGTAATGCGAAACCAGTAAAAAGAACCTTAGACCTACCAGCTAGAGCCATAAAAGACTATCACGAAATAATTTTCATGAACAAGATACATATCGTTGCAATTATCATAGTAGTTATCTCATTAACACTATTCGGGTCAACGCAACTACTTCAGGAGCTAGGCGGCGAATTTTTTGTTGTAGATGTTCTGGGCGAGCGATTTGTCATACAGGTGACCGATTCTGAAACCATCAGGTGAGCAAAGGAGAACCTTGAAGGAAAGAACAGGCTCTTTCCTCTAGGTCAACTGGCCCGAGGAGATGGAGGTTTCAGCCAACCTTGGAGCTGGCATCTCGAGCCTGAAACCGTCAGAATGGTTGTAGTGAGCATAGAGCTATGTGATGGTACTCCTGGTTTCGTGGAAGCAGATTTAGATTATTGGATAGACTCAGTCAAATCTTATTGTCCTTGGGCGGGACAGATTATCGCCGCTGGGAGAGATTCGGAGATGGAAGCTCCTGTAAAACTCACGGTCACCCTCGATAAGACTAGTTATGTTAAGGGAGACGAGATGACAACAACTGTTAGTAATCCTTCATCTAAAAGACTTGTCTTTTCCAACTCTGTGTACGGTCTCTTCTTCGAGGCCAAGACGGGGGAAAGTTGGAAACATTATGATGCAGTCATCGGTAATGAGGTGACTACCTTTCTGGAGACTGGGGAACAGGCCACCATTCGATATATGCTGGGTGAATCTGGGCCGAATCCTTTCGACCCAGGGGAATACAGAGTAGTGTTAATGGGAACTGCGGAGCGAGAGAAGAGATCGGTGACAGCTGGTGCTGTCTTCAACGTATCCTAGAAAGGGTGACCAGGCCAAGAAAGCTGCAGTGAGTGCAGACCTAACCGGATGACGAAGATTCCTCTTCTAGGCGAGACAAAAGCTCCCCACCCTGATAATATTCCACATGCCCCTTAGGACAAGTAATGGCCATGCGTGACCCTATGGTTTTCACAGGAAGCCCTCTGAGATTAGTGTAGAATTCCACTCCACACTTCTTGCACCTAGCATACCAGCGCGGATAGGACATACCTTTCTCTCCTTTGCCCCGATTGTGTTAGACGCCATTCGCTTACGTAGGTAATATATCAGTGTATACGTAATATGCTGCGTTAAGAAACAGAGAATATCTAATTGGGAAGCTTTTTAACGGCTTCAATAGCCCCGACCAACATGGTTGGTGAAGGAACTGGCAGCCACGGTTTTTAGAAGATTTGGCGAAGAATTGGCCACAATGATTGGGAGAAGAATAGGCGTAGAAACCTCTGAAGGGCGATCCTATCAAGGCGATCTCTTAGGCATAGATGAAAAACTTAACCTGATCATAGACAACGTAACCGGCACTGATGGCAAGGTCTTCAAACTTATCCTAAACGGCAGTTACATTAAGGAGGTTAGGCTCATAGAAAAGCCATTTGACCTGAAGACTTTGGCAGAGCGACTTGAAAGAGTCTTTCCCGGCCTCGTAAAAATAAGAGAAGAGATAGGCGCCATTATCGTCATGGACAAAATTAAACTTACAGAGAAAGGCGTTGTTGAAGGAAGCGGCTTAGCTGCCGACAGAGCCAAAGGCATTTACGACGAGTTCGTCAAACAGAGTAGGGTCCAAGGCTCCTGAAAACGATCAACTTCAATAAGAGACCCGGCGGAAAGGTGAACCAAACTCACTCTCCGACGTTGATTACAGCATGGCGTTCGAGGTCAAAGCCTCAGACCTAGCTGGCCGTATCGGCCACCTAAAAACAAGACATGGCGTTCTCGAAACCCCAGCCCTGCTGCCAGTAATACATCCCACCAGACAGAATATCCCTGCCAAACGTATCCAAGAACTCGGCTTCACAGCGATCATGACCAACGCATACCTTGCCCGCAAGTATGCAAAGTCTGAAGCTGAAGCCACTGGGATCCACAATCTGATAGGTTATGATGGCATCGTGATGACGGATTCAGGAGGCTACCAGGTGTTAGAATATGGGGACATAGAAGTTTCTGTTAAGGAGATTGTTCGTTTCCAAGAAGCTATAGGAGTAGACATCGCAACGGTTCTTGATCGACCCACTGGACTGAACGTTACCAAAGATTTTGCCCTAAGGACTGTTGAGGCGACCGTAAACGCATCAAAAGTCACTGTCAAATCGAGAGGCAGAGACGACGTACTTTGGATAGGACCCATACAAGGAGGAAAACACTTGGATCTTCTGAAAAGATCAGCGAAGCAGATGATTCGCCTAAACTTCGAAGTATACGCCTTGGGAAGCCCCACCGAAGTCATGGAAACCTATGATTTCTCCCTCTTGGTCCAGATGATCCACACCGTTAAACAAGTTCTGCCAACCAGCAAACCACTCCATCTCTTCGGAGCCGGCCATCCTCTAACAATTCCTCTGGCAGTAGCTTTAGGCTGCGACCTATTCGACTCCGCCTCATACATCCTTTACGCCAAACAAAGGCGATACATGACGCCACATGGAACCGAAAGACTCGAAGACTTAAGCTATCTTCCATGCTCCTGCCCAGTCTGCTGCAAAAAAAACCCAGAAGACCTCAAAAACGGCGCAGACGCTGAAGAACAACTAGCATTGCACAACCTTTACGTTTTACGGCAAGAAGTCCAAACGGTCAAACAAGCTATCCATGATGGAAGACTTTGGGAACACTTAGGAGTCAAAGCTCATTCTCACCCGAAACTATGGGAAGCTTACCGCATGTTGAATAACGTTGATAATCTCTTCGACGGCACACCGGCCTTCAAAAATCGAGCACTCTTCCTCTTCACACCCGAAGATGCAAATAGGCCAGAGGTAACCAGAAGCCGTAACCGAATAACAGAAACATTATCATTCAAAAATGTCGAACTGTTCTTAATTCTCCCAGATCAAGAGGAGAAACCATTTCTAACCTCTCAAATCTATTCAAAACTCGCTAACACTCTTGGACGATACTTGAAAAGAATACAAGTCTTCTTCTTGACTCCAGGCCTGGGACTAACCCCAGTTGAACTAAGCGATGTCTACCCGTTCTCACAACACTTATCGTCATCCGACTTCGCAGAAAGCAGAGCAGTATCGAAGATCACGGTGGAACAATTCAAACAAATAATCCGGCAGAACAAGCCTAGGCACACACTCCTTGTTATTAATGAATTGACGCCTAAACCACTGGTAACAAGACTAAGAAGAATCCTCCCCAAGAACTCTTTGCTTAATGTGGCGTCTAATCTACACGTTAACGAAGCAGCGCTAATGATAGCAGAAGCGGCAAAGGGAAAGCTAGAACGCAGTAGATATGACGAACTTAGGCATACATAGATTCCGCACTCTTCTTACCATAGTTGTCCCGTTTAGCAACCTCGGTCTCTATCGCCTCAGCTCCACGGATAAGCGGTGTTACATCTACCTCAAACTCGTAGTGCTTTCCCAGCACACCGATTGACACCGCAACGGCCCTGGGGTCCATACGTTCGGGCGAAGCGTAAGCAAGTATTGCATAGGCTGGGAATCCTCTCATCTCGAACTGGTTTAGCATGACAGCAACTGGACCGACGATAAGATGATCATCCTCAAGGATCAGGGCTTTCTCTAATTCACCGTTGGGCTTGTAGCTGGACGTGTGAACAAGTCGAAACGTAGTCTCATCATGCTTCAGATTAATGTCCAGCCCACCAACGAGAGCTACTTCTTTCATCCCTGAGCCAGCAATCCACTTGGCTAATTCACCATAGAACTTTATCTCTTCCTCTCGCTGCGGAGGGATCTCCGCCTTGAAAAAGACCGTATTCGCCTTCCTGTAAAGCTCAAAAGGCGAAACCAGTTTCCCCTTGCTTGTAGATGTCACGGGAGGGATGATAGGCGAGTTGACATAGGCTACTCTTGGCACGTTTAACTTATCCTGCAGATACTTGATAGTCCAGTATCCCGCTGCTCCGATCCCGTGGAAGCCGGTGATAAGGCTGCAACCATCGAATCTTGTTCCTTCTGGAAAGATTTCTATCGACGACATTATTAAGGAAACCTTAAAGAGCGGAGTATGAAAAGTTTTGCCGTAAGGACGTAAGCACACTTATGGAAATTTCAGCCTTGGGTGCCGCCCGCGAAGTCGGGCGTTCAGCCTTTTTTGTCAAGGGTAAGAGAACCAGAGTCCTACTGGACTTTGGAGTACTAATGACTAGGCAACCATCTTTTCCCATTCATGTACAACGCAGGGATGTTGATGCAATCCTGCTCTCACACGCTCATCTAGATCACTCCGGAGCCATCCCTCTCTTCTACCTGTCAGACGGATTAGATATCTACGCTACCGAACTAACCATGGAACTCACCAGATTGCTTCTAAGCGACTTTGTGAAGATCTCTGGTTTCTACCTTCCCTTCGAATATCTTGACGTCATGTCGATGATGAAGAAGGCCACTAAACTAAAGCAGAATGACGAAGTCAAGATCGGAGAGTTTACTGCCAAGTTTAGGGATGCTGGCCACATACCTGGCTCTTCAATGATCACGCTAGAAGACGGCAATAAGAAACTGCTCTACACAGGAGATATCAATGGGACAGACACAAACCTCCTGAAAGGAGGCGCGCTTGAACCGGAAGAATTCGACATGGTTATCACCGAGAGCACCTATGCCACAGCCGATCACCCTCCGAGAGAAACTGCCGAAGACGCTTTTGTCGCCTTCGCCAAGGAGACCGTGGAGAACGGAGGAACGCTCTTCGTACCAGCTTTCTCCGTAGGAAGGGCACAAGAAGTTGCATGCGCCCTCAAGTCTCATTCTTTCCCTTACCCTGTTGCTATGGACGGCATGGCTCTTCAGACTAATGACATTCTTTTTAGGCATCAAGAGTATCTCAAAGACCCTGCTCTGTTCAGAAAAACAATAGAGAGTCTAGAGATCATTTCGAGCTGGAATGAGAGAAAACGGCTCGCCAACACCCCCTGCGTCATCATCGCCCCAGCTGGAATGCTCGTAGGGGGCCAAGCAGTCTTCTACACACAAGCTATCTCGACAAAGCCTAAGAACGCTATTTCCATCGTGTCTTTCCAAGTCCCCGGAACGCCAGGTCGAACTCTCTTGGAGAAAGGTCTGGCAATCGTCAACGGCAAACCAACGAAGGTAAAGGCAACTGTACGACGATTCGACTTTTCATCCCACAGCGGCAAAAAAGAGCTCTTCGACATGTTAGGCAAGGTTAAGGGTAGCCCTAAGATTCTGACAGTGCATGGGGAGGAGCCCAGCTGCTTGGCTTTTGCTCAAGAAATCAAAGAGAAGATGGGCTTCGACGCAGACGCACCGCAGGCTGGTCAAACATTCAATATCTAATATTTCTAATGCAACTCTAGCCAATCTTGAAAAATCCTTTAGTTCTAACTGATATGTTTCCTCAAAGAAATCACAAACCTTATACGAGCATAGAGAGAAACGCGATGTGATATGCCAAAGGTCATTGTCGTCGGCGGAGGTTTTTCAGGCGTTAGCGCCGCCGCATGCGCTCACCATGCCGGTGCGGAAGTAGTTCTTGTGGAGAGAACCGATCAGCTTCTAGGTGTAGGTCTTCACTCAGGTATCTTCTACAACGATGGTCGTATGGCTGCTGTAGAGGAGCTAAAGGCGATGGGCGGAGGCTACATCTTTCATATTCTTGAAACTCCTCCTGTACTCACTCATCCGAGAACGGAGATGAAGTGGGCTGGGGTTGAAGAATTGGCTCATCGTCACGGGGAAAACCATATCTTTCATTGTATGAAGGCTGAAACGGCCATCAGGAAGTATCTACGCGATATTGGCATAGAAGTCATCTTAGCTGATAAAGCTGTTGACGTAGCGATGGGCAAGGCTCAGGACGATCAGGGAGGTAAGATGCTTGCAGTCAAATTGGAGAAAGGTAAAGTACTTGCTGGAGACGCCTTTGTTGACACTACCGGTGGAGCTGGAGGCATAGACATCTGTGTAGAGTATGGTTATGGGTGCGTTGAATGTATGCTCCGCTGCAACAGTTTCGGTGACCGCGTTAGTATCGCTACCAAGGCAGGGGCACCAGAACTTAGAAAGATCAGGGATGCAAAACATGGAGGCGGCTTCGGTGCTCTGAGCTCCGCAACATCGTTCTACGACGACTCGATCGACCCCGAGCTGCTTGAAATAGTGAAACGCGAGGGAAGCTGGAAAGTTGAAATCCCTGAAGAGATACAAAACATGATGAAGATCGGCCTCAGCACCAACCTGCCATACGATCCCTCGCATGTAAAGATGGTAAAGATGGCTTATCCTGGATTCTTCAAGGCTAACGGCATGGTCTATATGCCCCTTGAAGATGTGCGGAAGATACCGGGCTTCGAGCATGCAAGGTTCGCTGATCCTCTTGGAGGAGGCGTGGGCAATGCCGTTAGATTCATGTCTATGGCTCCTCGCGAAAACTCTCTAAGGGCCTTCGGCTTCTCCAATCTCTTCGTAGGAGGAGAGAAGTCCGGACCCAACGTAGGCATCCAAGAAGCTGTGGTAACAGGTGCCATAGCTGGTCATAACGCCGCTCGCAGTGCCTTCAACAAAGAACTCCTGGTCCTTCCTAGAACCACGCTTCTCGGCGATTTCATAGCGTTAGTGCAAGAGGTGATGGAAAGTGAGAAAGGTTTGATGGAAACCTATTCTTTCATGAAGCCGACGTTCAGAAGACGTATGGGCGAAAAGGGTTGGTGGGCCAAGACCGTTCCTCAGGCCATCGAGGAGGCGAAGCAGAGGATAGCTGCTGCGGCTTTAACAGGCGTCATGGCTCAGAAGCTAAACTAGACACGAATTCCGACAAATGCAATTAGAAAGAGTGCTACAGCGGAGCTCATATCGATTAGAAGAGTTATTACTACATGGGGACAAGACCGATTGTCTCGATGAGATGTGACGTTTGCGGAAGGGAAATGAAGAATCTGGGGCACTGTAAGTATTGGTGTCAATACCGAGGTAGAACCATGGATTACGCCGATTACGCACAACGTCCAGTCGCCTTATGGGCATGAATCGAATCTAAAGCCCTGATGCCCCTATTTATATCCAAGAATGCGTTCTCGTCGGTGAGAACCGTGGAGAAGAGTATCATCGAAACTTCACCCGAGCTAGTGACAAAATGGGTTCCGGAGAGAATAGCAGACTCACATAAAGGTCAGAATGGGGTGGTCGGTGTTGTGGGCGGCAGCTGGCTGTATCACGGTGCTCCAACTCTTACGGCACTCGCGTCTTTGAGATCTGGCGTTGATCTTGTGTATCTGGCTGTTCCAAAGGTAATCGCATCTTCAATTAGAGCCATATCACCTAATCTCATTGTGCTCCCATTGGCTGACGCGAAGCTCACCGTCGGCTCCGTTAATAGGCTTCTAACTTGGCTTCCACCTGTCCAATCTGTTGCTATGGGGCCTGGATTGGGAAAACAGCGGACGGAGGGGTTGAAACGTCTTGTGCTAGAGCTTTCTTCGAAAAAAGTGAAGATTCTTCTGGATGCGGATGCTTTGACTCCTGATGTGGTGGAGGCTGGGGGCGGCAAGCCTGTGGTGATAACTCCTCATGGCGGTGAATTCAAACGGGTTTCCGGAGTTGATCTGCCCGAGGATCTTGAGTCTAGGATTAAGGTGGTCAGGGAGTATGCCCTGAAGAGCAGGGTAACCGTGATTTTGAAAGGTGCTATTGATGTGGTTTCCGACGGCGATAGAGTTGCTGTTAACAGGACCGGCTGCGCGGCTATGAGTGTTGGAGGGACGGGTGATGTGCTTTCAGGGTTGGTGGCTGGGCTAATGTCTAAAGGACTGACTCCCTTTGAGGCTGGCGCTGTGGGCGCTTATCTTAATGGCTTGGCTGGAGAAAGGTCTGCTGAGAATCTTGGTAATCATATCTTAGCTACAGATGTTATCGATATGATTCCGTTTGTAATGAAGCAGTTTAACCGGTGAGGGTGTTTTTTGCTTCAGAGTAGAGGCAGATGTGGGAGAGAGGGATCCGCCGCCCAGAAATGTACTGAAGGCCCATTTCGCTAAGAGCCAGAAGCGCAAATGGCTTTGAAAATGCTTGGCTTTCGATGGAGAAACGTATTTAAGGGGAAGACCGTGCTCGCTGGAGAACCTAGTGAGATCTAATGTTAGATGCAAATACAGTCCTGATAGGAAAGAAACCAGCCATGAACTACGTTCTTGCCTGCCTTACGGTGATTCAAAACGGGGCTGACTCCGTGACCCTGAAAGCCCGTGGGAGAGCCATCAGCAGGGCGGTGGACGTAGCTCAGATCCTCACAAAGAGATTCGCCACAGACGTAGGCGTTAAGAACATAGCCATAAACACAGAGCAAGTCAAAAGCGTCGAAACTGGTAGTATGAACAACGTAAGCTCCATTGAGATATTGCTCGGCAAGTAAAGGTATGACAACGCTGCTTATCCTCCTTTCTTATTGAATTAATTGGAAGATTTTTGGCTTTTCTAGCACGAATTGTATTACTGATTATTTTCCTCCCGTCAGCAATAGGTAAACGTTAAGAACAACCTTATCGGAGCTGAAGAAGGGATGCAAACATCCCCTGTTATACTAATCGCAGTGGCGGCTATTTCCTTCCTAATAGTGGTGCCTATCGGCTTCCTGTTTTTCGGAATGTTTTGGAGCTCCTTTCCGGGCGCGCCGGGACATCTAACAACTGAGTTTCTTGTCACAGCTTTTACGGACTTTCGAAGTGTGCAGCTACTAAGCAATACTGTGATCTTTGCGGCTGGTTCATCTATCCTTGCCATAACCATCGCCTTCCTTCTCGCATGGATCATCAATCGTACAGACACTCCTGCGAGACGGCTCTTTGATATTCTGCCACTAATCGTCTTCATGTACCCATCCATGTTGGGAGACATCGCTTGGACCTTCCTTCTCAGCCCAAGAGTAGGCCTCATCAATGTAGGCTTAATGAATCTCTTCGGTTTCTCGAGTCCAGATCAACTCTCACAGCTCAGCATCTTCGGTTTCTCTCCCTTACCATTCAATATTTACGGGATGGGTGGAATGATATGGAGTCAAAGCCTTAGCTTAGCCGCGCTCGCCTACTTGCTGATCGGCGGCACTTTCGGAACCATGGATCCATCCCTTGAAGAAGCAGCGCGCATGTCTGGAGCTAGCACTAGGAAAACAATATTCAAAGTCACTCTCCCATTGATATCACCTGCATTACTGTCAACAGGAGCCCTCGTTTTCATGATCGGTGTTAACTCGTTTGAAACACCAGTCTTCATTGGCCTGCCTGCGAAAACATATGTGTTCATGAGCAGAATTTTTGAAAAGATAGGCATCGAGTCTCCACCCGACTATGGTGGAGCCACCGCCCTCGCTTTCATCTCGCTTCTCGTCAGTTCGGTTGCAGTAACGTTCTACCTGTATACTACGAGACGCCTGAGAAAATATGTGGTAGTTACCGGTAAAGGATACCGCCCTAAAGTCATAAAACTGGGGAGGCTGAAGTATTTGGCACTTGGCTTTCTCATCGGCTATATATTTCTAGCCATTGGACTGCCGATTTTCATAATGCTTCTAATGTCCTTTATGCGCTTCTACTCTGTAATCGGCGTCGACATGATATCGCTTCTCACATTCGACAACTATGCCTACGTAACCCAAGAGCCACTCATTTATAGAGCCGCTCTGAACAGTTTCACCTTGGCGATCTTAGCAGCCATTCTTACAACCGGAGCTGCTGCCATAATGTCATACCTCGCCATCAGAAGCAGGATAAAAGGAAAGAGAGCCCTAGAATTCGTCAGCGCCTTACCAGTGGCCTACCCTGGAATGATCTTCTCTCTAGCATTGGTTTGGACTGCTCTCTTCATCTTCCGCCCCATATATGGCACCATCGGTATTCTAGTATTAGCTTACATCGTAGTCTTCCTGCCCTACGCCATGAGAGCCTTATCCAACTCAATGATACAACTCCACAGCGAGCTAGAAGAGGCTGCGAGAACCTCCGGCGCAACCTCGCTCTACACCATCTTCAAGATAACCCTGCCAATGATCAAGCCTGCTTTGATCAACACACTAATACTGGTCTTCATTCAAAGTTATAGACAACTAGGCGCAGCAGCAATCTTGGTGACACCAGATACCTTTGTCCTTCCAGTTGTCATTCTCCACTGGTGGACCAGCGGTCTACTTGTAGCGCTCTCCGCAGCAACAATGGTCTTCGGCGGCATCCTCGTAATTGCCGTAATGGTCGCCCGATACGTATTCAAAGCCAGCTTCACGTTCTAGGTTCGTCGATCCGCCTCTACAACTAAATTTGATGATTATCTGTTTGCCTATTCTGTGGCAGATAATTTATCAGAAGACTTGACAAGCGGGCTAGAACATCGAATAATTACAACAGTTAAATCTGGCCTAACCGAGTGCTCATTGGTATGAGTTCTACTATTAACGCAGCTGGTGGCGAAGAGGTAGTTCGACTAACTTCTGAGCTGGTGAAGATCCCTAGTGTGACGGGGAAAGAAGGGGAGGCTGCGGACTACGTTGAAGCCTACATGAGAAAGATGGGTATGGAGACAGTCATAGATGAAGCGGCACCGGGGCGGAGAAACATAGTCGGTAGGCTAAGGGGCTCATCTGGTTCACCTATCCTGATCTTTAACGGTCACACAGATGTTGTCCCTCCGGGGGATGTCTCTAGATGGTCTGTGGATCCTTTTGGCGCATTGATAAAAGATGGCAGACTCTACGGCAGAGGGTCATCCGACATGAAGGGTGGCTTAGCCTCTGCTCTAGCGGCAGTCAAGAGTATTGTCGACTTAGGTCTGAAACTGAAGGGCGACGTGATCGTGGAGGCTGTGGTAGACGAGGAAGCCGGGGGAAGAGCCGGCACCGGTAGGCTCACAATAGACAAACCTGTGAAAGGAGACTTCGTCGTCGTAGCTGAACCCACAGATTTGGAGCTGCAGACAGCCCATAAAGGTGACTTCGGCATGGAGATACGGATAGAAGGTAAGTCTGCTCATGCATCCACCCCTGAGGTGGGGGTAAACGCCATCCACAAAATGATCAATCTGACCAACAAGATCCTCAGCATCCCGAAGAAAAACAAGTGGGACAAACGTGCACATCCTCTTTTAGGCCCTCCGTACATAACCATCTCAGTCATCGAAGGGGGGTTGCAACGCAACATGATTCCAGATCGCTGCAAGATCGTCATTGATAGAAGAACACTCCCAAAGAAGGATAGCGTAGCCATCGCCAAAAAGGAGATTGAGGAAGTCATCTCAGAAGCCAAGGCTGAAGACCCCCAGCTAAGAATCTCCTACAACTCTATCCTCGAACTCGAAGCAATGGAGACTGATGTGAACGAGCCCATTGTCAAGAATATGATCAACGCTATTTCTCAGGCTACAGGAGCCGTTGTTAAACCCACAGGTTTTAGAGCGTTCACAGATGCTCATTTCTACTCGGAGAACCTCGGAATACCGGTGGTAATGTATGGCCCAGGTAGGCTTCAGCAGGCCCATTCAGCTGACGAGTACGTGGAAATTTCTCAGCTGATCGCCGCCACAAAAGTCTACGAGCACTTGATTACCAAGGTCTTAGCATGAAAATTTATAACAACATCCAGCTTGGGCACCTGAGGTGTCGCTAAACTTGGCTCTAACAGCATCAAAGCTCCACGGGGTAATAGTCGCCATCGTCACACCTTTTACACCGAAAGATGAAGTCGATGTTCCAGGTCTGAAAAAACTGGTAGACTACATTGTTGAAAACGGTGTTCACGGAATCATGACCACAGGTGGCAACGGAGAATTCCCTCATCTTTTCCATGATGAAAGAAAAAAGGTCTTAGAAGTCATAAATGATCGTTGTCCCTCCAAGGTTCCCGTAATCGCGTGCGTATCCGCCTGCGGGACAAAAGAGGTGATATCCCTATCTAAACATGCGAAAAACGTGGGCGCAGACGCAGTAATTTTGACGCCACCATACTACTTTGACCTTCCACCAAGCGCCATTCTGGGACACTACTCTGACCTAGCCAAATCCGTAGATATCCCGATAGTTGCTTACAATAATCCTACGTATACAAGGCACAACATCACTCCTAGCCTGGCGGTGAGCCTCTCGAAGATTGATGGTGTCGTAGGGCTAAAGCAGAGTAATGCTAACCTGAGTGAAGCGGTAGAAATACTTAGACTCGTCGGAAAGAAGATATCTGTTCTAACAGGCATAGACAGCCAGCTATTTGCAGCGCTATGCATAGGCGCAAGAGGAGTCTTTTCCACAGCTGCTTGCGTCTATCCCAAACAGATGGTGGATCTCTACGAAGCCTACCGAAGCGGTAAACTTGCCGAGGCAAGAAAACTCCACGAGAAGCTGCAAATCGTCAACAAGTTCTTCGAATATGAGCCTGGTTATGTAACTCCGTGCAAAGAAGCCTTAACCATGCTCGGACTACCAGCAGGCCCGGTCAGAAAACCGATGCCCCCATTGACACAACAAGAAAGAGCCGAGCTCAAAGGCGCCCTAAAAGCCATCGGCCTAAAACCCAACTAATTGATTCTATTTTGAAACAGAAAATGGCTGTCAAGAATGTCCAAGATCCGCTCAAAAGCCCGTCCTAAATGTTCTTGAGGTCAGGTAGTTCGCGCATCAATCTGTTCGCTTCCCGATAGATATCTTTGATACCTGTATGACTGTAAACTCTGTCAGCTACTACACCCACTGCTAACAGAGGCCAACCAACAATATCTGTGAACGGATCGGGGGTGCCTAAGGTTAAGACAAGGCCTGCAGTAATCAGTTTCTTCCCAATACGGCTACCACCGTTAACTCTTCTGACCTTACTTTTGACGGGACTAAGGTCTTTCTTAACAATCTCTACCAAGACGCGTCTTTCATCCAAGTTCTTAGCTGCATCCAGAATGAAGGGAATATCTTTAGTAGCCATACCATACACCTAATGCATTTGATGACAGGATATCCGGTTAAACAGAGCTTAGGTCAATTCTATTTCTCTTGCAGGTGAACCGAACTACTTATTCATCTACTCCATTAGCTAAGCAAAGGGGATAGATAAGGCAACGACCACCAAAAACAACCGCATAGGTCAAGTCATCGGCATAACAGGTACACCTGCCACCGGTAAGAGAACGATCGCTGGTCTTTTAGCAAAACAACTGGATGTCAGCTTAATCGACTTGAACGAACTAGCTAAACGCCAAGGGCCTTCACAAGCGGGCAGGGAAACGGGTTACATTCCTGACCTTCATGGGTTAAAGAAGGATTTGACAAAAATTCTTGAAAAAGGCTCGGCCATAGTCTTCGGCCATCTCCTTGCAGACGTCGCATCAAGAGAGCAGATGAATTTAGTAATCGTCCTACGATGCTCACCATTCATGCTTCTGGAAAGATATCGCGAAAGAAGCTACACCACAAAGAAAGCGAAAGAGAACGCAGCCGCCGAAATACTGGATCTGCTCCTAACCGGCGCCGTAAAAGTCTTCGGTAAAGACAAAGTAGCTGAAATCGATAGCACCAAGAAAAGTCCCGAGAAAGTAGTTAAAGACATTCTCACTGTGTTAGAGAAAAAAGAGCTTAGAAGACAAGGAATGGTGGACTGGCTTACACCAATAGCTAATGAAGGCAAGCTGAACATCTTTTTTGATCCAACTCATCCAGATAGGAGCTGACGCAGCCGTCTACCGACACTCGGAACCAAGATACTTCTCCATCTACTCCACCTGCCCCGCAGGGAGATTCGACAACAGCGTCACCAAGTCATCTCCCCCATCATCCCGCCCCGACATCGTAAGAAATCGGCAAGAATATTCAGGCGCTTGGTGTATAGTACATTCGTGCTGAGGAAACTTTTGTGGTTAGACAAAGTGTTCTTTGCAATTCTGGTCAAGAGTTTATGACGCTCATGCGTATCCTCAACAGTTCTCTGAGGGAAAATTGGAATCTTGCCGAATCCAACTGAATTTTTTTCCCCGTAGATACAGGAGCTCTAATCTTCTTAGTAACCTCCCATCACACCCTAAC
>JACQRY010000042.1 GCA_016206275.1 Nitrososphaerota archaeon | reverse complement strand
GTTTCAGGCGAAGCGAGTCATGAGCTGCCCACTTTTCACCGTCACCTTCAGGCAGGTATGAGCATCATAATTAGCAGACCATTCGGTGACCTGGCCCCTATCACTTCTTACCTGTCCTGCCTAGCTGACTCAGACTATGTCGAGAAACTCAAAGAGTACGGTCTGACTCTGGAAGAGCTTGAAGACGCGAAGAACAAGGTGGTTGAAACCATGAAGACACCTAACCTTGAAATTGCACGTTCAATAAGCCGCCACTGCCCTGACTATGGAGAAAAATTCGATGCAAACGAACATATCACTGATACGGTTGACGTCTCCGGACCAGGGATCTACGTCTTCAAGGAGATCGCGGAAGCTGGTAAAGTAGACATTTCTTTGGATAGAGTGCCATTGGGCTACGAGAAACCTGTGCTGTTTGCGACTAGAAACTATTTGATGGATAATGCTACGGCTGGCACAAACGGTGCCATAGCTATCATTGCTTCGCAAGGGGTCTTGGAGGAGGTTGAGAGCGACCTTCGTAAGTCAGGTTACCAGCCGGAGATTATTGGGAATATTGTTGGCCGCGGCGAAGGAAGACTATTTGTTAGGCCTGAGGTTGAAGGCATGATCTCCTCGAAGAGTCTTTTAGAGGAATTCACTATTAAGAAGGCGAATTGATTTGAGCGAAACTAGATCTGCTCGAAGACTTGACTTGACCGGCCAGATCTGCCCTTGGCCCGTGGTCTTCACCATGAAAGAAGTAAAGAAGATGGTTAACGGCGATGTCTTGGAGGTGCTTGTCGACCATATTCCCTCGACTAAGAATATTCCCGAGGCTGTGAAGAAGGAGGGGCACGAAGTGTTGGACTCATCTAGGATGGATGACGGTGTCTACAAAATCGTTGTTAAGATTAACAAGTAAGCATGTGGAGGATGTGGCTGTGGGTGAAAAGAGTCGGCTACACATCTATGTTTCTGGCCGTGTTCAAGGCATAGGCTACAGAAGCTATGTTAAGCGCCGTGCCCAAGACTTGGGTGTAAACGGTTGGGTCAAAAACCTAAGCGACGGTCGAGTCGAAGTCTTAGCTGAGGGAGACGCGGATAAAGTTGAACAGCTTCTAGAAATCTGCAGCAGAGGCCCCCCTCTGGCGAAGGTGTCTAACGTTGAGGTGCGTAGAGAGCAACCTAAGTCTGATCTAATGGCGTTCGCGGTGTTACTGTGATGACTTCGAGCACCACAAAGAGTCTTGATGTGACCGGTCTCCTATGCCCTATTCCGGTACTTAAGGCAAAGAAGGCCATTGTAGAGATAAGCCCTGGTGAAGTTCTTGAAGTCCTAGCCACCGACCCTGCTGCTGAATCGGATATACCTGCATGGGCCCAGCGCGCAGGCCACAAGCTCCTCGAAACTAGGCGCGAAGGAAACCTTTTCCGCTTCTATGTGCAGAGAATGAAGTGAAATGGCAGAGATTGAGAAGACAGAGATACTCGTTTCAGTCCAATGGTTGAAGGATCATCTTTTAGATGCCGGCATTAGAATCTTGGATGCTAGAACCCCCAGAGAATACATGTATGGCCATATCCCCAACGCCGTCCTAGTAGGATACGAGCACATAGCGAAGGATGAGCCTAACGCACCATACTTGGAAGTAATTCCCAAGGAAGACGCGGAGAAAGCCTTTGGAGACCTCGGCATCGGAAACAACACTACCGTGATCGTTTACGGCGATAGGGGAGGATCCTATGCTGCAAGGGTCCTCTGGACCCTTGAATACTACGGGGCCAAAGCTAAACTCTTGGAAGCTGGGTTTCAGCGGTGGGCAAGGGACGGATATCCTGTTACAAGGGATGTTCCTCAAGTCAAAGCAAGGGAATTCAAGGCTGAAGTTAACAGTGATATCAGGGCGGAGACTGATTATATTGCCAAGAAACTGGGAGACCCCAGTCTAGTAGTTTTAGATTCAAGGAGCCCTGATGAGTATAATGGACTAATAGTTCAAACAGCTCGTAAGAGCAGGATACCGGGAAGCGTAAACGTGCCGTGGGATCTTTGCGTGGGAGCGAACGGTATGCTCTTCGGCAGCCCAGATGCATTGAGAAAGGTTTTCGAGGAGAGAGGTATAACGAAGGACAAGGAGGTCGCAACTTACTGCATGGTTGGCGAAAGAGCGGCTCACAGCTATTTAGCTCTACGTCTCCTCGGTTATCCGAAAGCCAAGCTATACGAGAAATCCTTCTCAGAGTGGGGAAATTCCCCAAATCTTCCTGTCGAATAGTTTGAATCTGTCTTCCAAAATCTCGCCTACTTCCCCGTCTTCTCCAACCGCGTCACAGAGACCTTCGACAACAGCGACACAAGGTCATCACCTTCAACATCCAGCCCCGAAATCCTCAGAATATCGACGAGAGCATCCAGCAGCTTCGTGTACGCCAACACGCCTTGACGAAACTCTTGTCATCTGTTCCAGTGTTCTTTGCAATCCTAGACATCCGTTTATAATGCTGAAACGCATCCAACAATGATTCCCTGAGTGAAATAGGAATCTTGCAGAAATCAGCTGAATTTTTTTCCCCGCAGACACAGGAACGTCATCCTTCTTAGTAACCAACCCCACCACGCCCCCTCAAAGCCAAAGGGTCTCCAGACAAGCGCAAAGCAGATAGCAATTAGTATCCATGATCGCTGACGCAGAGATATGGGTAGGATTGAGTTCGGAGTTAGGCTACCGGTGTCAGGTCCCCTGGCATCATTAAAAGCAATTGAAAGCGTTGCATCTGATGCAGAAGACTTGGGCTATTCATCAGTGTGGGTTCATGATCATCTTACTTGGACTAGAGAAATGCACGAACACCATATCTCTTCAGGAGCTTCAGAAGCAGTTTCAAAGGATCAGAACCCCGATTTCTATGATTCCCTCTCCACTCTAGCATATCTGGCCGCTAAGACAAAGAAGGTGAAGTTGGGAGTAGCGTGCATGGTGCTACCATGCAGAAACCCCATTTATCTAGCAAAAGTAGCTACAAACATAGATCATCTTTCTGGCGGACGATTCATACTTGGAGTAGGAACAGGCTCAAGAGCAACCAGAATGTCTATGGAATACGAGGTCCTAAATGTGCCCCTGAAAAATAGGGGCGAGATCATTGATGAACATATTCAGGCCATACGCTCTGTCTGGACTCAGCAAAACGCATCATTCCAAGGAAAATATGTCTCATTCCTAGACGCAGCCATCTTCCCCAAACCACTGCAGAAACCCTTCCTCCCCATATGGATAGGAGGGTGGAGCCTGAAATCAGCCGATAGAGCTGCACGGCTTGGAGACGGTTGGATTCCTGGTTGGCTCTCCCCCAGCGAAATGAAAGAATACGTGCAATACTTGTTAAAGAAGGCTGATGAACATGGAAGAGGGAAACATCCTTTCACCTACGCTGTCGAGAAACTCATCTGCGTAGCCAAAGACAGTGGCGACGCGATGAGAACGGCAAACCTAACTGTTCGAGACAGCCTTTACACATATGAGCGCAATGTGTCAACTTTTGGTGACGCTGAGGCTAGACATATCTTCGGCTCAGTCTCCCAAGTGCATAACAGGATCGAGGAATTCATTGATGCGGGGGTGACACATTTCGAATTGAAGTTCATTTATCCAAGTCTCATGTTACTGCAAAAAATGATGACTCTTTTCTCAGAAGAGATTATTCCTTCATTCAACTAGACCTGTAGACGCAACATATAATAATTCGAGCGGTTTAGGTGTTAATCTTGTAGCCTACTGGTGATATTGTATTTGCCAGAAGTAATAGTAGAAGGTCTCAGCAAACGTTTCGGCATGGTTCAGGCAGTGGATAACATAAGTTTCAAAGTTGAAGACCGCCAGCTGATGACGCTCTTAGGACCCAGCGGCTGCGGTAAAAGCACCACCCTGAGATGCATCGCAGGGCTTGAAAAACCAGATTCAGGTTCAGTCTCCGTTGGAGGACAACCCCTTTCCTCGATCAAAGACAGAATCTTCGTAGCACCTGAGAAACGTGGAATAGGAATGGTCTTCCAGTCATACGCTATTTGGCCACATATGACAGTCTTCGACAATGTAGCCTATCCTCTTAAAGTAAGACATGTGCGAAAAAACGAGATCAGAGAGAAGGTTAAGCAAGTATTAGCTCTTGTTCGCTTAGAAGGATTGGAAAATCGTCTGGCTCCTCATCTCAGCGGAGGACAGCAGCAGAGAGTCGCTCTTGCTCGAGCATTAGTTGCGGATCCTAAGCTGTTGTTGCTTGACGAGCCTATGAGCAATCTTGACGCCAGACTCAGAGAACATATGAGGCAAGAGTTTAAAGAGCTTCAGAGAAGGCTGGGCATTGCAACAATCTATGTGACCCATGACCAAGTAGAAGCTCTCTACATTTCACATCATGTCGGAGTCATGATGGCGGGCAAGATTCTTGAAACGGGTGGACCAAAAGACATCTATTTGGAGCCTAAGAGCAAGACAGTAGCAGAATTCATAGGAAATACCAACTTCATCAACGGTGAACTCACCAAGGACCCTGC
>JACQRY010000033.1 GCA_016206275.1 Nitrososphaerota archaeon | reverse complement strand
GAAATAAACCATGCGCGTGCCCGACGTCTCATGAGTGAAAGAGGGGATTTCAGCATTAATTTACTGGTAAATTAAGCTTCGACCAATTTACGAATCTTGGTCAATTTGGACAAGCTTCGGTAGACATCCTTTGCGGCTTGGAGGCGCTCTTTCCTCTTGGAGGGGGGTCATTTTTTCAAGTTCTTTGGATAGCTCGGAACGGGTACTCGCTAAATCTCTCTGAGTTAGGGGCTGGTCCCTAACCAAGATGTATCAGGGAGATTGCGGCTCATGGAGAAGGCTGGAATTGTTAGTGGAGCGTGGTGGCCAGATGGGATCTTGGCTACGTCCTGAACGAGGCTCTTGCGATGAAGAACTGCGCTAACCTACAGGAAGTGATGATCCAAATCGAAGCGCGGACAGAAAGATAAGCCCAGCGGTCTGTCATAGGTAGCCCCAGCTTAGCAGCATATCGACGTCCTTGAACCAACGCTGCCCGATGTCGTCCCGATAGAACATATTCGGAATCATGACATTTCTGACCGATTGATACGCCGCGTTGATCGCTTCCTGCATCGACGCCCCTGAGCCTGTGATAACGAGCGCGTATCCGGATCTTCCTGCGATGTGCCAGTAGCTCTCGACCAGCTTCACCTCGCCGATATGCACACCGTTTAGGTTGGACTTCTTGAAGAGTATTGTGGCATCCTCAGAATACTTTCGGAAAGCCTTCTCGTCTTCGAATGGGAAGGGAGGGATCGCCACCACTACACCGACTTGGTAGCCCTTCTTTGTCTTGAGCTGCGCGTCCTTCCCCTGGGCCAGGTCGCTCAGGAAGATCCCCCACTCGCTTGTCACACCCTCCATCTGTATGCAAATCGTAGGGTATCCGAAACGTGAAGTCCATTCGAGAGGATAGATGCTTTTGTTGTTCGCTATGCAGTTGATGTCGATGTAGCCCACGTATTTGCTCGCAGCAAGTTTCTCCTTAGCCTTGAGGAGGGTATTTTCGAAGAGAGGACTGCTCTTCGTCCAGTACATGGAGGTCCCCATCTCACCCGTGCTCGGCCCGATATCATTTGGGAAGAGCCGTTTGTGCTCGAAGTTTACGTTGATAGGGTAAACGAAATCCTTGCCGTTGAAGAACGCCCCAACAGCCACCTCAACACCACTCGCGTACTTCTGAACCTGAAAGACTCTGATCTTATGAGACCAGTTCCGCCTGTAGTGCTCCAAGACCTGCACGACATCCTTCCCGTCCTCCTCCTGCCCAACAAAGAGTAACTCCTTTTCATTCTGCGCACGCCCGCTTGGCTTGATAACATATCTGTCAGGATTCTTTCGCACGAATTCGATTGCTTCGTCAAACGAAGCAAAGTTCCAACTTGAAAGCGTGTTGACACCGACACTTTTCAACTCTTCCTGTCCGAACTCTCTGTCGTTCTCTAGCTTGTCGGTGTAGGCGGAACCGCCCACGACAAACCTCCCTTCAGCTCTAAGCTTATCCGCTATATGTCCGAAACCGATATCGTCAAACACGATAACGTTTGCCCAGTCCTTAAATGGTTCCCAGGCATCGACCTTCTCGACGAAGCCATCTCCTACGTCTTTCTCACTCTGGCTCTGCGTGAAGAACTTCACGTGGTGCCTCTCCTTTTGAAGTTGCCAGGCCAAGTCTATGGAGAGTGCTTCGATCGAGACGAAGAGAAACTTCACAGTCATATTCGTGAAACATTCTCTCTAATAATTCTTGAGGAATTAAAGTGTGAATCAATCTGGTAGCTGAATTGATTTTGGTCGTTTACTCTAATTCAGTGACGACAACCAACTTTTCTTACGGCAGGCCAGGCGAGATCTGAACCGTAATTTACTAGTAAAATTTGGAATTTGGATGCGGGGGGTGGGATTCTAACATTAATTTACCAGTAAAATATCCTTGGCCTCAGGAATCATAGAATGATACGCTTCGAGGATTCACAGCCGCCCGCGGTTCTCCGACTAATTAGCAAGAGGGAAATGTCCGGATGAATATCTTTCCTAGACGATTGTCACATTTACTAACTCTAACTGCGACTTCCCATCAGGTGCATGTATCCCTTGTATAACAT
>JACQRY010000043.1 GCA_016206275.1 Nitrososphaerota archaeon | reverse complement strand
TGGGCACAGATTTAGCGGGAAAGAGCTCCGCGAGAATTACGCTCATCTCTTCAAAGGGAAGAGAGTGCTTGTTTTCGGGCCGGATTGGATGTGGCAGGAGGTGGATGGGATGGACGCGTACGGAATCCAAATGATGCGGATTGCCTTTAAGAACGGGAGCTGGGCCGAGAAATGGATTCTGGATAGGATGGAGAAAGCAAATGCAGGCCAATGGAATGTGAACGACGTACTAAAGATGTTGGCTCCTGGGACTGAGCTGGACAGAATCGCTGAAGTCGCCTCGTTCCAGAACGAAATTCAGGCAGTGAGCGTGAGTCAGTGACGCCCCGTCATTCCCGCGAAAGCGGGAATCTAGTCGGCGGAAAATCCGTTCTGGATTCCCGCTTTCGCGGGAATGACGGTGGGAGCGGGAATGACGGCAGGTTTACTGATGTATAATGACAGTCTGGACGGAATCTTCTACGTCTTTAGTCTGGCTCTCTAAAACCTCTAACTTCATGTTCTGTTTAAGTTTCTCTCTCTCGTCCGGTTTCAAGTGGTTTAGTATATTGTTCACCCACTTCCCAATCTCGGAGTTCACATTAAACCGGATATCCATATCCATAAACCACACATTCTTTCCAAACGATTCTAAGTTACCCCACATACTTGTGGAGCCTACAAACACAATATCCTTTTCTCCAGACACATTCCCTATATCGTTCAGGAGGTCTCCCGCATCCAGTTTCCCTCCGGATATTCTAACCACCGCCACACTTGCGTAAAGACGCCATTCTACTCCTAAGAACTTGGTCATCGCTGACTCTGCTTCTTCTGGCGTCATGCTCCCTTTCGGGACAGCCACAATCACTCTTGTTTTTGCCTTACTGTTCCTCATCTCTCTCACTGATTCTGCCATGAGCGGTAGATGGGTCATGGGAATAGAGAACACTTTAGTCTTATTGGGATCCTGGCTCCCTGCCTGTTCCATGGCTGCGTAGATTTTTCCTTCACTCACAACTCTATTCTCTTTTAACGGAGCATTTTTGATCTTATCCTGGCTCATCCTTTCTAATATGTCTTTCTCTATCTGCGTGGAGACTAACGTTTTGATAGGTCCATCCCGTATGGTTCCCAGAGATCTGGAGAGAATCTGAATCACCATCAGCTCTGCCCTTGTGCTGTCTCTCCCCACCCTTTCAGAAAGGGAGGCGTAAGCTAACTCGCGAAGAAGCAGCGCCATAAACTTGGATGGGCCGCTCAACGCGCTTGCCCGCATGTAGATCCTGTTTTCTTCCTTGCTGTAGAAAGATTCTTCCTCTTTGTTGAACCCATGCCTATTTGCAAGCTTTTCCCACTCTGCATCTAAGAGAACTCTGCCTCTCACACTTTGGAGTCTTAACCTGTCTGCCCTTTCTCCACTTTCCTCAATTAACGTGTCCTCTATCCCCAACGATTCTGGCAGAGATCGCATCGCTATCTCCAACGCTCTTCTCATTCTATAAGGTGTGAGACCCTTCTCCCAACTCTTCTCACCCAACATAGCTACCGCAGTTTGGATGGTTTGTTCTATCTCATCTTCTGTCAATGCGACATCACCCTTGGCTAACTCTTTAAGTTCAGATCTCATCGAGTTTATGAATTCCCCTTTCGTCTCATTGACGGACGCATCTTTCCTGGATATCCATTCCCTGCCCGCTTGTGTTGGACGTATCTCTTCTCCTTTCACTTCCTCAAATCCAGGGAGAATTCTTCCTCTTAACGGCTGGATTTCCCCTTTCTCACCCCCCACTGCGCTTCTTTGCTTTAAGGCGTCTCTTATTCCCTCCGATTCCGGAAGCACTTGCGCCGCTGCCTCTAACGCTCTCCTTTCTATTCCCGTCAGTTCCCTACCTACATCCCAATTGTTCACCTCCAACTTCCCTACCACAGTTTGGACGCTCTCCTCTACCTTCTCATCACTTAAAGATTTGTCTAATCTTTTGAGTTCATTCCTCAGAGTATCCACGAACTCCGCTTTCTTCCCGCTCAATAACCCTCTTCCCAGAGATTCTCCCTCTCGCATTTGACGCATCTTTTCTGTTCGCGCTTCGATCTCTTTCTTTAGAGCATTCTCGTGAACATCTTTGTCTAACACATCGCCTCCGGTCATAAGTCCCACTATTTCTTCTGCTCCTACTAGCCCCTTATCTGGATTTTGAGATAAGTTCTGGTGTGCTGCCACTCCTTGCGCCATCTGGTTTTGCACTGCCATGACAACATTGTGTTCCTGTTTGAGGAACTCGTCCAAAGTCATGTATATTTCTACCTCCGCAAGTCTCCTGTCCGTGTCTCCGTCCCTGTTTGCCATCTCTACAAACGTGTCAAAGAGTGTCTCCTCCCTCTTTTCTCCTCTCGCGCTTCTGTACCTCTCTAACGCGGAGTAGAATACTTCCGCCATCATGTACTGCTTTATGTTCAAACTTCCCACATGGATCAGATGCGGGTTCTCTAAGTTCTGGTAATACGCCACTGTCACTTGCCATTGGAACGGGTTCCAGGAACCATGACGGTCTATTTTGGTGACTGTGAATAGTGTCTCTTGTGGACTTCTCCCCGCTCCCAACACCACCATCTCTTGTTCCCCTTCTTTACCCTGCACCCGTACCAGACTTATCACGTCCGCTCCGCTCCCAGTGACTCTCCCCTTATTTACTCCTTCTAAATGCGTATGCAACGTCGTGAGATCCGATACCCTGGAATATCCTCTTAACAATAACCCTTTTACTCCGCCCGCTACCACGCTCCCTTCGTGCCCTTCTCCAATCATCACAGGCGCTGGACGATTGAAGAAGGGTACCTTTATCAACCCAAACAATACCTCCACGTTCTTCCCTTGTATTTTCTCGTGGATATTCTCTAACCCTCTCACTGGCTCTTGAGTCAACGCATCTGCCAACCCTCTGGCTGTGTTCCGTATTTCCGGAGATGGGTTCTTCTCTGCCAGATTGTTCATGAATTGAACCACAGAATCCGTTTGTTTCAATGGGCTTGTCTCTCCCTCTCTTTGTCTTATCGCTTCTTGAGCTATCGGATTTAATCGTCCGTTCCTCAACATGTCCGGGTTTGTGTTCACTAACCACTCCGCTAACCTTCTTCCTGTATCTCCTTGTTTGATTAAGTTCCAGATCACTTTGGATGGATCCACATTC
>JACQRY010000007.1 GCA_016206275.1 Nitrososphaerota archaeon | reverse complement strand
ACCTGAAGATGTCAAGGAAATTGCCTTAGCACTAGGTAGATTGATGAGGACAACTGGAAGGGTAGCCAGAGGTCTGGGCACTATCAGGCAGGACGTCAATGTGTCTGTTGCAGGCGGAGGCGGAGTGGTTGAAGTCAAAGGTGTACAAAAGCTTGATCTCATTTCCAAGATCATTGAATATGAAGCTATTAGGCAGACAGGGTTACTCAGAATCAGAGAAGAACTCTTGTCGAAGGGCCTTAGCCCTTCCGGTATATCAGATAGTCCTGCAGATATCACTGAGAGCCTTCGTGGGTCAAGTAGCAATCTCCTTCAGAAGACGTTCACTGAAGGCGGTAGGATTATGGCTCTTCTTTTGAAAGGCTTCAAAGGAATGCTTGGCTTTGAGCCTAGCCCCGGTATAAGGCTTGGACGCGAGTTGGGTGATATGGTTAGATTTTATGGGATAGGAGGCATATTTCACTCCGATGAGCTTCCGGCATACGGTATTGTTGACGTTGATCTTGTTAGAGTGAGAGAAAGTTTGGGAGCTCAAGAGAAGGATGGTTTCATTATCATAGCCGGCCCCGAAGCGAACTTAGAGTATGCCGCGAGGGCATTAATAGCCCGTTTGAAGGAGGCGTTTAACGGTGTTCCGAGTGAGACTAGAGGCCCTACCGTTGATGGGAAAACAAAGTTTGCAAGGCCTAGACCCGGTGCGGCAAGAATGTATCCTGAGACAGATATCTCACCTTACCCCGTCTCCAGAAAACTACTTGAGGAGCTTTCTAAACAGATCCCCGTACCATGGGAAGAACAATTACAGAAATTGATGACGAAACATCGGTTGAACAGCACGATGGCCCTCCAAATCTACGATTCTGGATACATGGAGCTTTTCGAAGCGTTAGCATCTTCAACGAGAGTGCAGCCAAGTTTCATCGCGGCCACTTTGACTGAAACCCTAGTTAATCTGGAGAGGCAAGGATTAGACGCCTCAGCTCTGCCCGATGATGTTTTGACAGATCTGTTCAAGCGAGTAGATGGCGGAGTAATTTCAAAAGAAGCTGTGCCTCAGATACTGGAACTGGTGCTTAAAGGAGACGCTCGTGACTTGCAGGAGGCGATGGATAAGCTAGGTCTGGTAGCTATTTCTGATGAGAATCTCGTTAAGGTAATAGCCAGGGTGATCGAAGAAAACAGAGCAGTAATTGACTCAAGAGGCGAAGCTGCTTTCAGCATCTTGATGGGCAGGGTCATGGCCTCAGTAAGAGGTAAGGCGGATGGACAGAAGGTGAGCAGCTTGTTGAAAGCAAAGCTTGCTGAAATCATTAGATCTAAGAGCCATCAATGATAATCTGAATGTAAACTTAATTTCTTAATCTGCTTTCCTTATTCTCGCATATAGATGGGGAATGCATATTAATTCGTTTACACCTGCATTTTCCCGTGTCGGATGAGAAGATCAAGATCAGAGTGAAGGTCGGTGTAAACGAGATAGAGGTAGAGGGAACGGCAGCCGCGTTGGAGCAGGCAGCCACCCTAATCCCCCGGCTCCTTGAAACTTTACCTACTCTAGAAGAGGCTGACGCCAAGAGTGTTACAGCTACGGTTGTGCAACAGGCTCCGCAAGTTCAGGCGCAAAGATCTGCGGCTGAGGCTCAACCCGCGACTCCTATGCCTGAGGTTCAGATAGGAAAAGATGACTCTATGACGGACGTGATCATCAAGATCTTTTCTGAGCCATGGGGTAGGCAGCCACGCAAACTCAATCATGTCAGAGAAGTTTTGGAATCATATGGGCTGATATATCCAAAGCAGTCTGTTGCAGTATCCCTTCTTCGACTAGCTCAGGCGGGGAAGCTTCGTCGATTCAAAGGCGAGGGGGGAGAATTTGTTTATGTTGCATCTACAGCTCTTTCCAGCGAAGCCAGACAGACTCAGCAAGCCACCTCCGAGCCTTTACCCGCCCAAGAATCTCAGGAAACTTTGCAGAGCAGGCTTCTTAACGCACCCACCTAGAGCTATATGCTGCATGTTGTTCGGAGTGTGTTGAAGTTCGACGAGTCCTCAGCTAAAATGTTTGGCCTGTGGACATACTTGGAGTCCCAGTGAATCTCTAGGTGATGAATCTGGTGAATACCAGCAGTGGATTCTTCAAAACGTAAGAGGTAGACGTGTACCTGCTAATTGTCCAAAATGTCGGTCAAACAAGATCTCCGTCATCCCCTATGAGTAGGCCGGTAGATGAAAAAAGTGGTTGTAAAGGGATATAAGCAATCTTTCGTACATGATAAAGTCATATTCGAAAGTTTCAGATGGTGATGATGCTCTGAGTCAAACTTTCAGTCAAATGATCATATCCATATCTTATGGAGACGTTAAAGCTGAGTTCAAGGGTGATCCTGAGACAGTCTTATTGTCGGTAAACGAGTTCATCGCCAAACAGTTTCCGGCCATTGATCTAGCTCATAAGATCTATGTGAACTACTCCACACAGGATCTTATTCGCATGTTCTCTGATCATGTCAAGATAACGCCTGAGGGACCACGAGTCTGGACCGAGGGGCAGAAGCTCAGTGACAAAGACATGGTGGCCCTCCAGCTGGTGGCTTCAAAGATCGGCTTTGAAACTGGTAAGACAGTAAACTCTTCTCTGTCTCTTTCGGAGATACAGAGTTTTTCGAGTCTGAATCCGAAGTCTGTCAGCTCAAGGCTGAGCGAGTTATCCAAGGCTGGCTGCGTTGAGAGGGATACTTCTGAGCAGGGTGTCAGATACCGGATTACTACGCAGGGTATTCATTGGCTTCAGGGTGTTATGTCGAAGAAGACGGCGCGTAAGAATTAGGCTTGTTCTCTGAGGGGGGTTTCTTCTGTACGTAGCGATAGTTGCGGGCTTCGCCTATTCTGGTTAGGATGTTTTCTCTTACCAAGTCTGTTAGTGAGTGGGATACTGCTGTGCGATCGTAATGATAGCCTCTTCTGGCTAGCTCATTATGGACTTCCGCTAGATTGCGTTCTTGTGTGAACCATTCTTCTTGCCACATGTTTAAGATCAAGCCTCTACAGGTGGATGTGGATTTGGGAGGAAGCTCTTCTGGCAGGCTCTGTGTGGCTGTGGGGGCGCTGCTGAATCCTGCTAATACGCTTTCTACTACTTGTTTAATTTTGTCTTCACTGGTGGTGATTTCTATTTCCCAACTGCCTCTCTTCAGCTTTATGGTGACGTCAGAGGGGTTTTCGCTCATGCGCTCACCTTATTGTTGAGCAATATTGCGCAACATGCGCAATATTTATTAGTGAAGCCTGCACACCCATGTTGGGCAAGATGAACAAACAATTAAGCCTTCCCATAGACATCTCCAAACATGCATCCAGCTTGGCAGACCAAATCGAATCAGCCATCAAGCCCTGCACTGTTGCCGCCACGACGCGTCTTCTTCATTCAACTGTCATCTTTGGTGACGGCGAGAGAGACCTTGCCCCTATGGGAGGATGGGGCAGGGAAACTTTTGAGCTTCACCCCGCTGGGTTTTCAGCCTCATCCGATCCGAGAGTGTTGGCTTCAATCGACTCGTCTTGTATACCAGTGGCGGAGACAATGGACGGCTCCGCTTATGCAGCAAGAGTAGCGGCCGTCTTCTCCTATGGAGGAAGAATTCAAAGTTTTGCTAAATTTGGCCCTATGCTTCTCTACATCGATGAAACCGCGGCGTTGGGTCTTTTCCAAGGGCTTCGAAAACGGAATTTTGCTAAGATGGTGCTGATGGATAGGCGGGTGGCTCAGCGGATGATAAGGACCCGTCTGGAAAGAGCGGTTGCATCTAAGCTAGCGTCAGAAATGGAAGACTGTGTATTGATGATTGATGGAGCGCTGTCGGAATCAGTTTTGGATAGCATAGATGTGTCGTTAGACAGCATCATATCTTCAGCCAAGGCAATAGGGAGTCATGTGGTCGGTATTTCGAAGACGAGTAGAGTTAGATTCCTGTCAAGAGCTTCCTCGCGGCTTCAGTCTGCTGATGCGCCATCATACATCAATGTCCATGACTATATGAGATGCCTTTTCAAAGGCTTGCTTGGAAGAGTTGTTGTAGCCAAGTTTGATGAGAATGCATTTCCATTTCGGGTTGATGTTGCGGCTTGCGACAATTCAAATGTTGGCGATGTGCTCTCCGCAGTGAGATTCAACGACGTTTTCATCCGCGGGTATCCTGAGTCTCTTCGAATAGCTCATCACCTGTCTGTCTTCTCTCGGCATGAAGCGTTGTGCGTAGGGAGTTATCTTGCCAAACAGGGGGAAGTCAAATCTGTCTTCGGGGAGGATCTGCGCCACTCGGTTTTAGGGGAGATCAGAGTGGGTAGAATGTCAGGGTGGGGAGGATGAGATGAGAGTTCTAAGCAAGACCGGGGGGGACATTGTTATTCTTGCCCTTCCGGGGGAAGAAGTTCGAAGAGGAGACTACCTTCTGCTTGAAGATAATGTTCTCAGGAAGAAGCTGATCTTACAGGTCTATGATGAATCATATATGGATGCTCCTAGCCTGTTGGATGACATTTTGAGGGACGAGGTGGTACATGCTTCTGTGGAGGGCATCGATTATGATCCTCTTCAAACCGCATCCATCTCTGACTTGGTGAAGAACGCGAGGCTTCTAAGATGCAAGATTAGGGCTGGCTTCGATGAGGCAGGTATTTCGGCTGACATCTTCTGGCTTCCCGCTAGAACAAGATCCATGGTTAGAAGAATCTCTATCTCTGAGCTGGCTTCATTTCTAAAAGGAAAAGGCGTGCGTCCGATCCGTATCGGAACCACTTGGACGAAGGAGCCCTTTGAAGTCGATGCTGAGTCATTAGACGGAAGGCTCACCATAATAACTGGTAAGAAGGAGTCAGGGAAGTCTCATTTAGCCAAGATCTTGGCTTCTAACCTTGTTGAGCTCGGTGCGCATATATTCATCTTCGATTTGAATGACGAGTATTCGGGACTATCTAGGAGAAAGGATGGTTCTCCTAGCAGGATCGCGTCAAAAGTCAGAGTGTTGCATCCCGGCGGTGATCTGCGTTTCTCTCTTCCGTATCTGGGTAAGAGAACTATGGTGAGTCTTCTGCAGCATACTCTTGATCTTCCGGGGACTTCGCTTCGCGAGTTTCTGAGGATCTGGGATGTTGTTGAAGATGGTTCTCTGTCTTTAGGTGCTTTGAAGGGTGTGTTAGATGGTTGGCGCGGCAATGAATTGGTGAAGGATGCTTTGCTTTCAAGGATCTATTCGCTTATGTCTACTAGACTCTTTAGTGATGCATCTCAAAACGGCATTCGGGTGGAGGAACTGGTTTCATCTATGCCTGAGGGAGGGGTTTTCGTCATCTCTTTGGCTAAGGTGCCTTCCTTGGTCCGCAGAATTGTTGTTGAGCTTATTCTGAATAAGCTGGTTGAGCTTCTTGAACAGAACGTTGTGCCCCCTGTCTTCCTCTTCGCTGAGGAGGCTCATCTCTATTTGAGGGAGACCTATTGGGATGATGTAGTTACACGGATGAGGCATTTTGGGATTTTTACTGTTTTCATTACTAATCAGCCTGATGCTATTCAGGAAGGCATTTACCGGCAAGCGGATAACATCTTTCTGTTTAATTTCACCAGTGATACAGATCTTGATACTGTGGCTAAAGCTTCTACTACTGACTCGGATACTGTGCGTTCAATAGTCAAGTTTCTGCCGCAGAGAATGTGTTTGGTGTTGGGTAAAGCGTCTAAGGAGCTGCCGGTGATCGTGCAGGTATCGGAGGCTGATATTATGACTCTTGGTCAGACCAAGAGGATCTTTCAGCCTGTTCCCAATGGTGCTAGGAGTGCCGTTCCTCTGGTGAAGTAGTGCTGGTGTCGAATATTGTTATCGACAAATGATTAATACTACTCGGACGGACGCCTGCTGCGATGCCTGAAGACTATAGGGAGCTGGCGGCAAGAGTGGCTGGCAGCATCGTTATCAGCGATGAGCCTGGTAAAGCCTTAAAACTTTGGAGAGAACGGCTGCAGATTCGTCAAGTCGCTCTTGCAAGAAAGATAGGTATCTCTCCCTCAGTGCTCAGCGATTATGAGAGTGGACGTAGACCCTCTCCGGGCGTCAGTTTCATCCGAAAGTACATTGATGCTCTTGTGAAGATGGACATGGAAGAGAAACATGTGCTTACGAAGACTTTGGAGCCCTCTCAGAACTCAGCCATACTGGCGTTGGCCGAGTTCCCGAATCCTGTGATAGCTGCAAGGCTGGTTAAAGCTGTTGAGGGACAGGTCTTATCTGGCAATGATATGTTGGACTCCAAGATCTATGGTTTTACTCTCTTGGACAGCATTAAGACCATCTATGCTTTGTCTGGATATGATTTCTACCGTATCTTTGGTGCTACAACAGAGAGAGTGTTGGTATTCACTAAGGTAGGTATGGGTAGGTCGCCTCTTGTTGCCATAAGAGTGTCTCAGCTCAAGCCTCGTATGGTTGTGGTGCATGGTCCAAAAACAGTGGATCCTTTGGCGGTAGCGCTGGCCGAGAAGGAGAAGATTATCCTCGTGTTGTCACTTT
>JACQRY010000035.1 GCA_016206275.1 Nitrososphaerota archaeon | reverse complement strand
GTATATGGCTATGGCTTGGTTTGACCATAGTTCTTCGTAGAGTTTGGATGAGGCGTATTCTCTGTTGAGTGTTAGTCCTTTCCATACGGTAACGTAATCTGCGCCTAGGCTTGTTGCTGTTGGATGCATTTGTTGTGGGGTTAGGAGGTAGTCGCCGACGTGTCTTCTTTCTGCGAGGAGGGGCAGGTACATCAGTTCCCATCGTCCTATGCTGGCGAAGGTGGTTTCGGGTGGAGTGTTTTCCTTGATTTGGGTGATGGTGTCTAGGATGGATTCTTGGAGTATGCGTGTCTCGGTTATGGATGTGGATATGTCGTTTGCGTGTTGGATTAGGGGGCTTGTTGGAGCTATTGCTGCTATGATTATTATGGTTAATGCTAGGGTTGGGAGTTTTGTTAGGTGTTTGCTTGCGGGTAGATGGTTGCCGAGTCTTGCCGCGGATTTGATTAGGCTGGCTAATGCCTGTGGGATTAGGAGTGTTAGGGGGAGTAAGGCGTAGAGGGCGAAGCGGCTGGCGAGTTCGCTTAGCGGGCTCAGGATCATGGGTATTATGAACCATACTGCGGGTAGTAGTGTCCAGGGGTTTCGGCGTAGGCTGGTTTTGTCTGCTAGGGTTGCTGCGAGTCCTGTGGCGGTTAGGATGAGGAGGGGTGTGGGGATTAGTGTTGTTAGGAAGGCTAGGAAGGGTGAGGCTGAGGCTAGGGTTGGGTTGATGTCTCCGATGACTATTCCTGATGTGAGTGCTGGTACTGCCATGAGTCTGGGAATGAGGTCTGGGCGTAGGGCGAGTATTGCTAGTGCTGGTAGGGTGATGAGCGTGCAGCCTGTTAGGTATCTTTTGAGTTCTTGTTTTTTGGTTAGTAGGATGGGTGTGAAGGCCCAGAGGGCGATTATGAAGACTGGGACGGTGAAGTGGGAAGCCAGCAGTACCAAGGATGTTATTAGTAGTAGGGGGAGGAGTCTGGTTTCTCCTCGTCTGGCGTATCGTGTTAGAAGGTAGAGGACTGTTAGGCTTAGTAGGTCTGCGAGGTGGTTTGCGTAGAAGCCTCCCGTGAAGAGGCTGATTCTCCAGACGGGGTTTGCCGTAATGTAGATGGCTGTTGCGAGGACGGCGAGTCTTCTGTCTTTGCTTAGCTCTGTTGTGGTGCTGTAGACGAGGATTGGTATTATGCTGGCGGCGATGATCATGGTGATGGTCATGGTTTGTGTGGCGGGTAGTGGAAGGATGATTGTTCCCAGCGCGATTAGGTAGTGTACGGCTGGAGGATATGTGGCTTGGAGGGGGTTCAGGGAGCCTTTGGAGGCTTGAAGCGCTTGGGACAGGTGGAAGAAGTAGTCGTCGCTGGGTGTGCTTGGGAAATACGGGTATTTCAGCATCTGAGCAAAGAGTAGGGCGGTGAAGAAGGAGATCAGGATGAGCAGGAGGGTTGTTTCTGCGCTGAGTTTTTGCGCCTTGATCCTGCTCATCTTGGTGCTTGAGGGTGTACGATGATTAAATATTTGTGTAATGGCGGGTTACTTCGCTTGATGTCTGGGCTTTGAAGATCTGTTTGGTTAACAGCTATTATCCTCCTTGGATCGGTGGGGCTGAGACCTATGTCAGCAATCTGGCGCAGCGTCTTGCCGTGAGGGGGCATGATGTTACTGTGTATTGTGCTTGTAGTCCTTTGGAGCCTGGGGAGAGGGTTGAGGAGGGGGTTTTGGTTAGGAGGCTTCCTTCTCGTCTGAGTTTCTATGGGACTCCTTTGGTTGATTTTCCTTCGGGTATGTTGAGGGAGGGGTTTGATGTTGTTCACTGTGGTTTTCCTGGCCCGTATTTGGCTGCTTTGACTTCTTTTGTCAGTGTTTTGAGGAGGGTTCCTTCTGTGGTTACTTGGCATAATGATTTGCCTGCGGTGACTTCTGCTGCTGGTTTGTTGGTGGGTGTGCATAATTTGTTGTCTCCTCTGTATTTGAATGCGTTTAGGAGGATCATTGCTACTACTGGGGCTTATGCTGGTAGTTCCAAGGTTTTGAAAAGATATGCCGGTAAGGTGAGGGTGATTCCTAATGGCGTTGACGCTGTGAGGTTTAGTCCGGGTGTTAATGGTGGCGTGGTAAGAGAGAAGTATGGTTTCGTTGGGAAGAAGGTGGCTTTGTTTGTTGGCGCGTTGACTCCTTGGCACAGGTATAAGGGAGTTGATGTGTTGTTGGAGGCGTTCAAGGCTGTTTCCGTGAAGTGTGGTGATTTGAGGTTGTTGGTTGTGGGTGGTGGGAGTTTGTTGGAGTATTATCGCGGAGTTGCTGAGGGGCTCGGTTTGGGTGATCGGGTGGTGTTTGCTGGGGGTGTTAATGCGGGGGATCTGCCGGGGTTTTATGCTGCCTGTGATTTTCTGGTGTTGCCTAGTTTGGATAGGTCTGAGGGTTTCGGTTTGGTGTTGTTGGAGGCTATGGCGTCGGGTCGGGTCGTGGTCGGGTGCAGGGTAGGTGGGGTGGTGGACGTGGTTGAGAATGGTGTGAATGGGTTACTTGTGGAGGCGGGTGACGTTGGCGGGTTAGGTGCAGGTATGGTCGCTTTGTGTGGGGACGATGGTTTGAGGATTAGGATGGGGGCTAATGGGAGGAGGTTTGCTGAGAAACATGATTGGAGTGTCGTTGCGGAGAGGGTTGCGGCTGTTTACCGCGAGGTTGTGTAAGGTTCCGCTTGCGGTTATGAGCTGTTGGTGCGGAGCCTCTGTGAATCTCTCTGGGATTGCTCTTCTTGCCTTGAGTTGATTACAAGCTGTAGGCTTACCTCAGGTGGATGTGTCGATCTCTCTAGCACTCTAGATTAGCTTAAGGAAGTCTTCGACTGTTATTCCTATGTCTTCAATTATGCTCTTCATAGTTCCTAGTTTAATCTTGTCATGACGGGACACAACGGTCCATCTTCCGTCCCGGTGTTCCAGAATTATGTGGCTTCCGGACTGTCTCTTTAAGATGAATCCAAGCTTGCTAAGAGCCTTGACGACTTCTCTCCAGTTTTGGTTTCTGAGGCTCACCTTATGGTTATCTCCAGGACTTCGCCCTTTTCCTTCTTGGCTTTTTCCCGGATGTAGTCCACCGCGAGAGTCAGTGCGTCACGCATGTTTTTCTTTACCTCTG
The DNA here is from genome assembly GCA_016206275.1 of Nitrososphaerota archaeon. Taxonomy (GTDB): domain Archaea; phylum Thermoproteota; class Nitrososphaeria; order Nitrososphaerales; family JACQRY01; genus JACQRY01. The sequence goes on along the minus strand of JACQRY010000035.1, from coordinate 8,696 downwards.
CTAGCGTTTCTCCTTCGGTATGGACCTGAGGTAATTCTATGCATTTAGCAACATATCCGCCGTCCTCTGCCTTGTTGACGACGTAAGTGTAGGTTCGACCCTTCACTCTCATGTCTTCTCTAGGAGCCTTGGGAGCATATAACCATCTCGGCTTGGCTAGGGTTTGGTGTTTGCTTTGTGGTAAGAAGATAAATAGCTTCTCGTAGGAATGGGGTTGCCGCGTCTTTGGTTGTGTGGTGGGTCTTTGCAGTCTGAGCGTGTAGCCAAGGGGGCGGTGTATCTTATTTTTCAGAGCGTGTTGGGATACCTGTTTTCGCTGATGTTCTATGTTCTTGTGGCGAGGGTGTTGGGGCCGAGCGAGGTGGGGAAGCTCTCTGTTTTGTTGACGGTTAGCGCGGTTTTTTCTTTGACGGGCCTTTCGGTTAACTATGCGTTGCAGAGGCTCATTCCAAGCTATGTTGAGTCTAGGAGGCGGGGTGAGGTGGGCGGGATCATTGGGGCGGGTTTGACTATTCTGCTGGGTGTGTCGGCAACTGGTCTGGTGGTTCTTGTGGTGTTGAGTGAATGGTTGAGTGTTGTTTTGTTTGGTAGCGCGGTTGATGGTGGGCTTATAGTGGCGATTCTGTTGGCCTCCTTCTTGCTTACGCTTACCACGTTCCTTGGGGGTGGGATGCTTGGTTTCGGGATGTTCAGGGAGACCGCGGCGCAGAACATTCTGAACGCTGGGGTGAGCAGGGTTCTCGGTCTTGTGTTGGCGGTGGTTGGTTTCGGCTTGATGGGGGTTATGTTGGGTTGGCTGGTTGCGGGTGTTGTCACGGTGGTGTTCTCCGTGTTTTTGCTTGGGAGAAACTTGGGGTTGAAGAAGGGGTTTCCGGTGAAGAGTATCTTGGAGTTCAGTTTGCCGGTGCATTTCTTTACGGTGATTATGTTTGTTCAGAGTTGGGCGGATATTGCTCTTCTGTATGCTTTGGCGCCTAACCTTGAGCAGATAGGAGTGTACTATCTTGTTGTTTCTGGTGCTGCGATTCTCTCTTTCTTTTATGCGCCTATTGGTATGGCGATCTTCCCCGCGTTGTCGTCAAGATACAGTGTGAACGGTTTCAGGGCGGTAGTGCCAATGGCTTCTGCGTATGTTAGGTTGACGTGTAGGATGCTTATCCCGTTGGGGGCGTCGCTGGCTGCTCTTTCTCCTGTAGCGGTGGAGGTGGTGTACGGTCCTCATTATGTTTCTGGTGCGACGCCTTTTGCGTTGCTTGCGGCGACGTCGATTATTCCTGCTTTGTCGCTGCTCGTGGTTACTGTTATTCAGAGCACGGGTTATACGAGGCCTCTGGTGGTGATCGGGTTGGCGTCGGCGGTTGCTGACATGTTGCTGGTGGCGGTCTTCGCGGGGTCGTTGGGAGGAGTTGCTGGGGCTATGGGGCGTATAGCTTTTCCGGCTGTGGGATTGATTCTGGGGTACTACTTCATTTGGGGGAAGGTGAGGCTACGCATACTTCCAGAGCTTAAGCAGCCTTTGATTGCTGCGGTGTCTATTGCGTTGCCTTTGTACTTGGTTGATCAGTATTTGATGCAGATCCTTATCCTGCCGCTTCGGTTCAGGGCGCCTCTAGACATAATGGTGTTCTTGGCGTTGGCAGTCGTGTTCGCTTATTCAACTCGTTACTTTGGGAAAGAAGATTTTGCCTTGGTGCGGCAGGCTGTGCCGAATAGATTGGAGCCAGTTGTTGACCGATTGGAGAGGATCTTCGCTCGATGACATAGGATGTTCAAGGACGTTTGGGGTATTGGGATGACGGATAATCTAGGATGCTGTTTTCACGGTTTCTAGAAGATTCGTTTGATAGGCGCCCTATCGAGGTCTTTGTCGTTGGATATTATTTCCTTGGCACCGAGTCTGATGGCGACCGAGGTGTGTAATGCGTCTTCAAAGTCTAGGCGGTATTTCTTCATTAGTCTGGGTGCCTCGATGTAGTCTTCCTGTGTTAAGTCTTCCAAGCTCAGCCCTCGGAGGCTGGTGAATGAGTCGATGATGTTTTTGGCGGTCTCCGCGTCTTTCAGGCTTTTGGCTGATAGTGTGGTGATGGTGAGTAGAACTTGGTATGGGGTGAGGGTGGATGTCGTGTACTCTCGTCCGGGGGAGTCTTCGATGTCTTTGATCCAGTTATATGCGGTCTCTCCGAAGGATGGGTGTTTGCCTAACCAATACACAAAGACGTTGACGTCTACGTATCTTTGGATGCCCACCATCTCCTAGAAGCTTCGAGTTGGAACTTGTCTAGGTCTTTTGGCCACTCATGGATTTCGAAGGCGCCGAAGAACTTATCGGCGACGGACTCCAGTGGCTCCATGACTACCTTACCCTCCTGAGCCGAGAGTTTTACGTAGCTTCCTTCTTTGATGCGGGTTCTTCGCCTTATCTCCTTGGGGATGAGCACTCTGCCCTTGCTATCCACTGGTGCGGATGACATCTTCCCACTTTCCTAGAGTAGTATTCCCACATTAAAAGTTTTTCCCACAATAGGCGCTCAACTCGCGGGCCGGGTTTTTTCTTGCTACTTCTTCGTATGGAAGAAATCGTTTATCATTTGTGTGTGGTCGAATGCTAGCGTTTCAGGGATCTCGTTAATACGGAAGAAGCGAGCAGATGAAACCTCGTCTACTTTTGATAGTTTTCCTCCTGAGGTGTTGGCGCTGTAGCATAGGGTGACTACGTGTTTCGAAGGGTGTCTCTCAGGTGAGGAGTAGACTTCAAGGAGGTTCAAGGAATCGATGTAGAGGCCGCATTCTTCCTTGATTTCGCGTTTCAGGGCGTTTTCCACGGTTTCACCGTATTCGACGTATCCTCCAGGGAGGCTCCACTGGTTTTTGAATGGCGTGTTCTTTCTTTTTACTAGAAGTATTCGGTTTTTTTCTTGGATTATGGCGTTGACGGATAGGGCTGGGTTAAGCCAGCCGTATTCATCCGGCTGTTCGAGTGGGTCGATGCGTTCTGTTCCTAAGCCGATAGCTACGTATGTAAGCTTCTCTGAGAATTTGTTTGGGTCGAAGACGCGTCTACCATCTATCACGATAGGGTTCCTCATCCTAGCTGTGAAGTCTTCTGGTTCCAGTCCTGCGAACTCCTTCCATTCCGTGACGATTATGGAGCAGTCGGCGCCTTGAATGCATTTGTACGCGTTGGTTGAAAGTTCGATCTTGTTGTTCCAGATTCTTTTTGCGTTGTGCATGGCGGCGGGGTCGTAGGCTGTTATTCTCGCTCCTTTGGCCAGTAGTTCGTTTATGATTCTGATGGAGACTGCTTCTCTAATGTCGTCGGTGTCTGGTTTGAAGGATAGGCCAAGTACTGCTACTTTCTTTCCTTTGAGTTTGCCTAGTAATGCTTCCGTCAGTTGGATGGCTCGTAGGGGCTGATAGTGGTTTATGAGTAGTGTGGCATCGATGAGGGGGAGAGGTGTGCCCATCTTTTTTGCGAAGACTGATAGAGCTTTGAGGTCCTTGGGGAAACATGAGCCGCCCCAGCCTAGGCCGGCGTTTAGGAAGAGTGGTCCTATTCGTTTGTCGAGTCCTATGGCTTTGGTTATTGTTGTGATGTCTGCTCCGGGTAGTTTTTGGCATAGGTTGGCTATGCTGTTGGCGAAAGTGATCTTGGTTGAGAGGAAGGCGTTGTTGGCGTATTTGATGAGTTCGGCGTTAACGGGTGTGGTGCGGATTATTGGGGGCATTTTGCTGTAGAAGTTTTGGTAGAGGGATTCTAGGGTGTCGCCTGATTCTTTGTCGGTTTCTCCTATTATGATTCTGTCTGGGTTGAGGGTGTCTTGGACGGCGTTTCCTTCTCTGAGGAACTCAGGGTTGACGCAGAGTCCGAAGTCTTTTGGAGTTCTTTTACCTGAGGTTTTTTCGATTGTTGGCTTGATGATGTTCTGGGTTGTTGTTGGGAGTACTGTGCTTTTGACTATGATTGTGTGATGAGTGGTTTTTTGTTGTAGGGCTTTTCCTGTGGTTTTTGCTGCGTTTTCTATTTGTGTTAGGTCGATGGTGTTATCTGGGTTGCTGGGTGTGCCTACTGTTATGAATGTGATGGTGGAGTTTAGGACGGCGTCTGTTGGGTTGGTGGTTGCTGTTAGGAGGCCTGTTTTGGTTGCTTTGAGGAGTAGTTTGCTTAGGTTTGGCTCGTAGAATGGGGGTTTGCCTTGGTTGATGGTGTTGACTTTTTGTTTGTCGATGTCGTAGCATATGGCTTTGAAGCCTTTTGAGGATAGGCATGTGGCTGTTGTTAGGCCTACGTAGCCTAGGCCGAAGAAGGAGATTGTGGGCTCCATTTATTGAGTTTGAGTTGCTTGATGGTTTTTTAATTCTTCCTGAAGGTTGATACTAGGTGACTAATGATTCAGGTTTGTTTCTGGATGATGCAACCTTGCTGGGCTATCGGTCGTAAGCTGAACCTCTCGGTTCAACTGCTAGAAGAACAATCTCTTTCGAATTCTCGTTAATCGCGTAGATTATTCTGTGATCTCCAAAGCGTGCGCTTCTCAGGTCCCTAAACCTCCCTCTCAGCTCTTTGAACGAGTAGGGGTCACGAGCAAGCTCCACAAGTGTCTGACGAGCTCTCTGCAAGTCATTGGAAGAAAGGCGCTTCAATCCCCGTTCGAAGTTAGCTGTTGAAACAAAGCTGTATGTCAACGCTGCGACGCGACTCCCTCAAGGAGCGCATCTACGGTATCGTACCTCTTGTATCGACCTGCACGAAGATCGTTGAGTCCTCTCTCTATGCTACGCATAGTCTTCCTGTCGCCAAGTATCTCCATTGTCTCCTCAAGCTCGTCTAATCGCTTCTCAATAGAAACGAGCTTGCTTTCATGCTTCGCCATTATATTTCTACTCTCCTAGTGTCCTTAAAATTGTTTACCCAAGCGGCTTCTTAGCCACTCTATGGTTTTTTCTAGTCCTTGTTGGAGGCTTGTGGTGGGTTGCCAGTTTAGGAGTTGTTTGGCTTTCGATATGTCTGGGCATCTTCTTTTGGGGTCGTCTTGTGGTAGGGGTTTGTAGACTATTTTGGATTGGCTTCGTGTTAGTTGTCTGATTTTTTGGGCTAGTTGGAGGATTGTTGTTTCATGGGGGTTGCCTATGTTGATGACTTGGCCTTTGGCTTTTTTGTTGGTGATGGTTTTTAGGATGGCGGTTACTGTGTCGGTGATGTAGCAGAAGGATCGGGTTTGTTTTCCGTCGCCGTATATGGTTATGTTTTGGCCTGTGAGTGCTTGGCGGATGAATCTTGATGTGACTCGGGCGTATGCTCCGTCTTCTCTTAGGCGTGGACCGTAGGTGTTGAAGATGCGGGTTATCCGTATGTCGAGACCATATTTTCTTTGGTAGGCCATGCATAGTGCTTCTCCAAAGCGTTTTCCCTCGTCGTAGCAGCTTCGGGGCCCTATTGGGTTGACGTTTCCCCAGTATGTTTCGGGTGTTGGGATGATGCTTGGATCGCCATAAACCTCTGAAGTGGATGAATAGAAGAAGAATGCGTCATTCTTCCTGGCTAGTTCGAGCATGTTTCTTGTTCCGACGGAGTTGGTGAGCAGGGTTTCTACTGGTTCTCGCTGGTAGTCTTCGGGTGAGGCTCGACTAGCAAGGTGGAGAATGCCGTCTACTCTGATTTTCGGTGGATCTGATGAATCTATGTCAAGGTTTTCGAAATGGAAGTTTCTTGCGCCATGTAGGTGAGCAATGTTTTCTGTGAGCCCTGTAGATAGGTTGTCGATGCAGTAGATGTGAGTGCCTAGGTTGGCGAGTATGGTGCATATCCAGCTGCCTATGAAACCCGCTCCACCTGTGACAAGCATGTTTTTGGTTTGGAGTGTCTTCTTTACGTCGTCTGTTGTTGAAGCTGTTTCTTCGCGAGTGAACTGGTATATCATACTATTTGTTCCTCGTAAAGTGGTCATGGGAACGTTTTAACGCGTCCCAATATGTCTCGGGTGTTCCTACATCCAACCTGAGCTCGTTTTTCGCCAAGGGGACGCCGTATAGGTGGCGCCCTTGATCGATTAGTGTCTGAACTGCGTCTGTGAGCTGTATCTCTCCTCCTGGACTTGGTTTAAGATTTTGAAGGGTGTCCATTAACTCGGGTTTGAAGATGTAGAAGGGCATTACGGCATGGTTGGAAGGCGGCTTGTCGGGCTTTTCTACAACTTTCAGGATTCTGTAACGGGTGGCGTTCTCCTTCTTGACGACGGCTACCCCATACATCCTAGGGTCTTTGAGTTGTTGGAGGAGCATGACTCCATGCGTCTTACTGGTGGAAAACGTGTTGAACATGTTTCTTAGGAACCTGCCTTTGGAAATGATGTAGGTGTCGCCTGCACAGAGTAAGAATGGTTCATCGTGAATGAAGGGCTTTCCCATGAATATGGCGTGACCAAACCCCTTGGGCTCAGGCTGGTTGATCCATATGATGTTTGAGTCTCTTATTCTTTGATAGAACTCTTCGAGGTTGCTTGCAAGACTGGACTTCCCATTGTGATTTAGCCGGTCAACGTATTCCAAGTCGGGTGTAAAATGATCCTCGATGGCACGCTTGCCGCGCCCCACTATGAAGCAGAATTCCCTGAAGCCGAAATCGTAGAGCTGCTCGAAAAGGGCTTGGAGAAGAGGCTTCAGAAACGGGCCGCTGCCGACAAATATGGGCAACATCTCCTTCGGGAGCTCCTTACTCATGGGAAGTAGTCTGGTTCCGAGGCCGGCTGCGGTGATGATCACTTTTCTTATTTTAGGCGTGTTGGAGGCCAAGGTGATGACCGGAGGTTTGCTCTTCAAAACGATGCATTCGAGTTAGACTATAAGCCTTCTGATGGTCATTATATTGGGCTGAAACTTAGGTGTTTAGGCTTTTTTTCTCTGTTTGGATGCGGGATGGTTTGGCTATGCTTCTTGCTAGGCTTATGATTTCTCTTGTGGTTACTTGTTTTGACATGGGTATGATGGTTGTTGATGTTGTGAATGCGGTTATGAGGGCGAGGGGTTGTGATATTTGTGTTGTCAGTGTTCCTGCGAGGAATCCGATGGCTACTGCTGTTATGGTTGCTGTGATGGGTTTGACGGATGGTTTGCCGAGGGGTTTGACGGATGGTATGGCTGAGGCTGTTGCCGATGTTAGTATGGATAGGGTTGCTCTTGGCTAGTCTTCGTTTGTTCGGTCTGTAACAATATCATGTCTTTACTGTGATGAGTTCTACGCCTGTCTGTTTCTCTATTTCGTTTCTGTATCTTTCGAAGGCTTGATCTCCTGTTGCGAAGGAGGTTATTGCCAGCCCGTTTTCCTTGATCTGCTTGGCGCTGGCGAGGTGTAGGAGGTCTAGTGTTTTGAGCTTTATCGCTTCTGAGAGCTGGATAGTGATGGCTATCGGAGCGTAGAGTCTGCCTAGGGTGGGTATGGTGATGAACCCTTGTGGTTTGGCTTGTTTCAGCTTGAACCGTCTGAGTATGTAGATGATGGCGGTTATGGTGGCGAGCTCCTTCTTGATCTGTGCTTTTGTGGCTATGTCGAGGAGGGCTTCTTCTCTTCTTGCCAGGGTGCTTGATAGCTCGGCTAGGGTTAGTTCGGAGACGACCTTGTCTCTTGTGGTCTGGAGTATTTGTAGTGCGTGGGCGTGTTTGGAGTCGGATTCGTCTAGGGCGGCTACTATTAGGCTTGTGTCTATGTAGATCAAGGGAAGCGGTCTCTTTCTTTTAACAGCTGTCTTGTTGCTCCACCTAGTCTGATGGGGATTCTGCCTTGGTTCTTCTCCTCTGCGAAGAGTCTGTCTACTGCTCTGAGTATTTCTTTGATGTCTGAGGTCTTCTCCACTCCGCCGGTTATGAGCTCTCTGAGTGCTTGACTTCTTGACTCGTACACCCCGAGTCTAACTAGGGTGTCTATTGATGCCAGTGTTTCCTTGTCAAGTCTTACGGGTACGACTTGGGCGCCCATGGTTTCTGCTGTATTCGTATACGTATTCGTATATAACGGTTGTGGGAGCCTTGGGCGAACCAAGGTGTCGCTGCCTTCGGATTCTCGGCGATTATGCTTGGGGTGGTTATGTGCTTAAGCTCCTTTCCCAGGTGGGAGCTAGGGTCGTCTTGTTATGGCTTGTATTAAGCTTAGGATTTCCTTTATGGTTAATTGTCTTGATGCTGGTATGATGACAGTTGATGTTGCTGGGGCTGTTGATGGGCCTAGGATTGGGAGATTTGTGTTGTTATGGTTCCTGTAAGAGGTCCTATTGCTATTGCTGTTAGGGTTGCTTTATGCGTCTTATCGCTGTTTTCTTGGGTCAATATGGGTCAATCCGACTCTACCTAGCTTCGAGTAAGAGTTGTCGAAGCTGATGAGCTCTTCGTGTTCTGTAAGGGCTGCCGACGCGTGGAGACTATCGAAGAACGTCAATCTGAACTCCCTCTCAAGCCTGTGTGCGGTAGAATGGTGTAGAGGTCTATCGGGTATGATGGACACGCCGCGTGTGGTTAGAAAAGCGTCCAGCTTCTGCCCGTATTTTTCGAAGTCCCGCACCTTAATTTTACCTCCTCTCGCCAATAGGTTCAGCTCCATCAGCGCATAGGGGGATAGAGTCAGGCCTGTGAGGGCTAGAACCTTTCTAGCCATGGTGTTTAGGGGATCCTTCCTGTTGAGGGCTGCGAGGAGCATATCTGTTTCTATG